>JAQSXU010000249.1 GCA_029256485.1 Clostridiaceae bacterium | reverse complement strand
TTTAAAAGGCATTGAATATGTTTCTATCACTAAACTTATAAATAATAAGCTTTCAACAAAGACTCCATATAATCTATATGCAACTACATCAGAGTTTAGGCTAGATAGTGGTAACAGCTATGAAACATTTACGATATTTTATATTTTAATTGAAGTGTTGTTTAGACATTATGTTAAGTATGAAAAAGAACAGAAGGCTAAAACTTTAAAAATTGAAGAGTAATAATTTGCAGTAACTAGAAAAAATAGTTTTGAAAATAATCAAGAGATGGAGAAATAGTTATGTTTAAAAATATTTTAAAAAGGAAACCAAAAACTGTTGAAATTTTTTCACCTTTAAATGGAAAAGTTATTGATATTTCAGATGTGCCTGATCCAGTGTTTTCAGAGAAAATGATGGGGGATGGATTTGCTATCATTCCAAGTGACGGAAAGCTAGTATCACCAGTAAAAGGAACTATAATACAAGTATTTCCTACTAAACATGCTATATGTATTGAAACTATAGATGGATTAGAAATTATAATCCATATAGGTTTGGATACTGTTGAACTTAATGGGTCAGGTTTTGATGTAAAAGTAAAAGTTAATGATAGTGTTGATGTTGGAGATTTATTAGTGAATATTGATATTGATTTTTTGAAGATAAACAATAAAGATACAGTAACCCCAGTAGTTATTTCTAACTATGCGGATAAAGTGAAAAGCATGACATTAGAAAAGAATTCAAAAGATGTTAAGTGTAAAGAACTAGTATTAAAATGTAATTTAATTTAAGTAAAAATATTAGAATTTAAATTCTAATGCTTAATTTAGGAAATGGAGAATAAAAGTTATTAGACGTTATAAAAGAAGAGAGTGATATGTAGCATTGTTATAAACAGTAAATGAATTTATGATGTTTTAACAGCTTGTTATATTAACTATACATACAAATAGAAACATTTTAAATTTTTCTTGTGACGTATATTGATATTTCAGGGAATAATATCAATAAGTAAACGTTTACTAAAAACTTCTCCTAGTTAAAGGTTAAATTAAAATTCAATGGAGGATAAAAAAATGATATATTTTGATGAAGTATTAGATTTACAAGAAAAGAAATTTGATATATTTACCATTGGTGAATTACTAATAGATATGATCTCCGATGATTATAGTGATAATTTTCAGTGTAATAATTACACAAAGTATTTTGGTGGTTCTCCTGCTAATATTGCAATGAATGCAAAAAGATTGGGAGCAGAATCTGCAATTGCTTCTTCTGTAGGAAAGGATGGGTTGGGTGATTTTTTAATACAGCATTTAGAAAATAATCATATAGATACAAGTTATATTAGTAGAGTTGATTTTCCTACAAGTATGGTTCTTGTAACAAAGAGCAAAACGACTCCAGTTCCTATATTTTATAGAGGTGCAGATTATAATTTGCCATTTGATTCAAAGCTAAAGTCAGTATTAAATAATACTAAAATTGTACATTTTTCTTGTTGGCCTATTTCTCAAAAGAATTCTAGAGAGACTATAGAAAAGGTAATTGAAGAAGCAAGAAAGAATAATGTACTTATAGGATTTGACCCTAACTATCATGAAATGATATGGGAACATGAGCATGATGGAATAAAGTATATAAAAAATTTAATAAGTAAAGTAGATATAATAAAGCCTTCAGAGATTGATGCAGAGAGAATTTTTGGACCAGATACTCCTGAAAATCAAGTAAAGAAATTTATTGATTTAGGTGTAAAACTTGTAATTATGACACTTGGGAAGGATGGTGCTATAGTTTCTAATGGATTAGAGACTATCAGATTCAAGACTTTAGCTAAAGAGGTAGTTGATACAACTGGAGCTGGAGATGCTTTTTGGTCAGGTTTTTATACTTCAATAATTAAAGGATATTCTATAAGAGAAGCATTAAATCTAGGATTTGCAGTAAGTGCGTATAAACTTAAATACGTAGGTGCTGTTGTTAACTTACCAACTATTGAAGAAATAAAAAGTACTTGTAGCATATAAGGAGGTTTTTAAAATGGCGGTTAGAAATAAAGTACAGCTTATAACTTACCCAGATTCTCTTGGAGGCGACTTAAAAACACTTAATAAGGTACTTTTAAAATACTTTTCTGATATATTTGAAGGTGGAGTACATATACTTCCTCCATTTCCCTCGTCTGGAGATAGAGGTTTTGCTCCATTAACCTATTTAGAAGTTGAGCCAAGCTTTGGTACCTGGGAGGATATAAAAGCTATTGGAGAAAATTTTGATATTTTAGTAGATTTAATGGTTAACCACATTTCTAAGAAGTCTAAATATTTTCAGGATTTTCTTAAAAAAGGACGAAATTCAGAATATGCAGACTTGTTTATAACCTTAGATAAAATTTGGGAAGATGGAAAACCAAAACAAGAGGATATTGAAAAGATGTTTTTACGTAGAAAATCACCATATTCAACTTTTACAATTGAAGGGACAAGTGATGAAGAGAAAGTTTGGACGACTTTTGGTAAAACTAATCCTTCTGAACAAATTGATTTAGATATAAAATCACAGAAAGTAAAAGAACTGCTTACTGATTTTTTTAAGAATTTCAAGGAGAAGAATGTGAAAATAGTAAGACTAGATGCGGTAGGTTATGTTATTAAAAAGCTTGGAACAAGCTGCTTCTTTGTAGAGCCAGAAATATATGACTTCCTTGATTGGATTAAAGAACTAGCAGATTCATTAGAAATTGAATTGCTGCCTGAAGTTCATTCACACTATTCAATTCAATATAAACTAGCAGATCACGGATTTTGGATATACGATTTTATTTTACCTTATACTATTTTAGATACGTTAATAAATAAGTCTAGTGAGAAACTTTGTGAGTACCTTAAAGTACGTCCTAAAAAACAGTTTACAATGCTTGACTGTCATGATGGAATTCCAGTTAAGCCAGATATGGATGATCTTATAGATACTAAAGAAGCAAGAAAATTAGTAGATATATGTGTAGAAAGAGGTTCAAATCTTAGCCTCATTTTATCAGATGAACACAAGGCTGAGGATGGTTTTGATGTACATCAAATAAGATGTTCTTACTATTCAGTACTTAATTGTGATGATGATGCATATTTAGCAACTAGAGCAATTCAATTTTTTACACCTGGAATACCACAAGTATATTATGTAGGAGCATTAGCAGGAGAAAATGACACTGAAAATGTAAAGAAGACCGGTGAAGGTCGTGAAATCAATCGTCATAATTTTAGTATTGAGGAAATTGAACAGTCCCTTAAAAAAGATGTAGTTCAAAGACTTTTAAAGCTAATAAAATTCAGAAATGAGTATGATGCTTTTAATGGAGAATTTAAGGTTTTAGATTGTGCTAAGGATGAAATTAAACTTACTTGGGAAAAGGATTCTAAATTCAGTGAATTATTTATAGATCTTAAAACCAATGAGAGTGTTATAAGTTATATTGATGAAGTGGGTAATTTGGCTAAATATAAGATATAAATTAACTAAAGAAAATGATATATCCTTAGGGATAAATAAATTACATGAATTAGGAGTAAAAGTCGTAACTGTTACTTTAGGTGCTAAAGGAACATATAGGAGTGTTAATGGTAAACATGGAATAATTTCTTCTATTAAAATAAAGCAAGTAGACTCAACGGGAGCGGGAGATGCATTCGTTGGAGCTGTATTAAAGCAGTTATCTGAAATTCAAGATAAAAGAAATATAAGTTTTGAAGAATGGAAAAACATAATTTCATTTGCTAATAAAGTTGGAGCAATTACATGTGATGATTATGGTGCCATAGGATCTATGCCTACTTTAGATGAAATAGAAAACTATTAAAATTTTAAATTTGAATAGTTTGATAAGTACCACATAGTATTTGAGCTATATAAAAATGCCCCACGAAAATCAAATATCTCTAGAGTTATTTATAATTTAAAGGGCTGTTATTTGACAGCCCTTTTCCTATATTCCATTGGAAGCATTCCAAATTTTTCTTTAAATTTTGAATAAAAGTAGTTTAAATTAGAGTATCCAATTTGTTCTGAGATTGAATATATAGGTGTATTGGTTGATTTTAAAAGATAAGCTGCTTGTTTTAATCTTTGTTCATGAATAAGTTCTTTAAAGGATTTACCAATACTCTTTTTTAATATTCTAGAAATATGAGTAGGAGAAAAAGAAAACTGCTTAGCTGCTTTTTCTAAATTTCCCTCTACAAAATTTGATTCTATATAACCAAGAATACTTGCTATTGAAATGCTTTTTGATTGAATAGGCGTCATTAAATCGACATAATATTGTGTACTTCTAAGGAGTTGACCAAATAATATCATCATATAAGCATTTATCATTTGATGTGAGCCTATTTGGTGATCATAATGTTCACATAAAATATTTTTTATGCTTTGACGAATAATAAGATCGTTGCCTGTATGAAAAATTAAAAAATTGTTATCTTCTCTATCAGAAATTATAGATGCAATAGTATCACCAACTATAGAATTTCCCCATAGCTGCTGTAAAAACGAAAGAGTAAAGAAGTTACGCTGCATTTGGAAATTTATCATTATATCGTTCTTGCCTGTGGCTTCAATAGAATGAACCACTTTCTTATCTAAAATCAAT
>JAQSXU010000248.1 GCA_029256485.1 Clostridiaceae bacterium | reverse complement strand
ACCAAAAATTTCAGGGCAAAGCTCTATTTGACATATAAACCTCATAGGTTTGCCATTTTCTTCTATAGGCCACTGAGCTTTATCTATCCAAACTGGTTGTCCACCAAATTTAGTTACTGGATTTTCTACTTTTTTCTTTTCTTCAACAAATTCTATTGAGTACTTCTTAATCATGTATGTTCTCCTTATAAATTCCTAATTTCTCTTATTTTAAAGGCCTTCTCTGCAATTTCTCTTGCACTTGGCTCATGTCCACATTCCTCAACATCGTACCAAAATATTAAATCTGAAATATTATTATGAGGCAAGCTTTTTTCTAATAACTCTATATAATAACATATATAATGCTCCACTTCTTCTACCACTTCAATCCCTTCTGGCGATTTAAGTTCAATTATCATTTCTATTATTTTAGCTGTTTCTTCAACAGTTATATCTATTACTTCTGGTGGATTCGGAAGAGATATCTCTATAGCAAAATCCTCAAGTGACATGGCTCCCTGATAATTTTGAAAATCCATTGGTTTATATTTTTTATGAACCCTTGAATTAAGATCATCTATTTTATCATTCAAAATTGTCTTTTCATTTTTCCAATAATATTCTTCATAGTATTCTTCAGATAAATTAGAAATTTCCCTAATTAAATGCATTAGTTGTTCTACTAGATTTTTCTCTATTTTAGGTGGTTGTAACTCTTTTCTCAACATATTTATGTCCCCCATTTACAAAACATGCTTAAGTTTAACATTAATGAAGTTTATATCCAAATTATTGATTATTATTTTATCAAACATTTATTCCTTTTTCTAGTAATAGCATATCTATTATTACTCTATTACCGCAATTTTACTGCATATATTTCAATTAACAATTTTAATACATAATTGTGATTTGATAATTATTCAATAATCCCCAATTTTTATAATGAATTATAATTTCTCTTTTTATTAAAAAAGAGATTAAAAGCTTCATTCTATTTGCTACTTTTAACCTCATTGATTTGGGTCCAGCCCATGTAATTATTTAGTAATTTCATGATTCTCGTGCATAAAGAATAACTCTATTTATAGTCTCTGATAATCCTTTTGGATTTTCCCAAGCCATAGAATGTCCTGCTGATTTTACAATTTCAATATTTATCATGTACCTTTCAAGTTCTGTTTGGTCATCATCTTCTGTGATTTATTAAATCACTTTGTGCGGCTACTTCTTGGTAATCAAATGATCCAGCACAGCCTAGACCGTGAATAAATAAAATAGGTATATCTTCACCAAGTATTTAATGCTTCTTTTTTAATTCCTCATAGAAAAATACTGTCATAGGAATTTTTATTTCAGAGCTTGCTGCTAGTTGAAGTAATTTTCCAGAAAATACTTCTAATTCACTTTGTCTACCTGCTGCCATATCTCTCTGTAAGGAACTTGTTGCTTGGTCAGACTGTTTGTACATTATACGATTTAAATGTATTTCTTCTAAATTATCATCAATGTTAATTTTTAACTCTCGAGCTACCTTACAAGCTTCATTAAGGAGCGATTTCACTTGCATGATTGCAGTTTCATTTTCTCTAAGCTCTCCAATTGTTGCATTATAATAAGCTGTGATAACATTAAATGCACAGTTTAATATGTATTTTTCCCATATAGCAGCTGTTATATCCTTTTCTATTATGCAGTTAATCTCTTCACTTTGTAAAAGTTTTTGAACTTCTAATAGTATACTATCTTCAATGTTCTTCTTTACTTCACAACCTATATGAATATTACAATATGAACTGGTATGATGTATTACAAAATTTTTATCAGCTCCTGATATAATATAAACTAAACCATCAATAATAGTGCCTTTGCCTATTAATCTACGGACTTCCTCTGAAATACCCACCCCATTAAGCAAAGGAATGATTACAGTATTATCATTAATCATTGGAAATATTTCAGCACATACCTGTTCCAAAGAGAAATTTTTCACACAAAGAAAAATATAATCCATAGTCCCCATTTCTTCAGCATTATCACTTGCCATTTTAGGATGTACCACTGTCTCTCCATGAGCATTACTACATAATTTTAGCCCATTTTGTTTTATTGATTCTAGATGTTTACCTCTTGCAAAGAAGTATACATTGTCAAAATGCTTTGCAAGTATGCACCCAACATATCCTCCAACTCCACCCATTCCAACAATACAAACCTTTTTATTATCCATATTTAATTTTCCCTCCTTAACGCTTATATACTATTCTTTATTGCAAAATATTTATACTTATCAATAACTATATCTTCTTCCTAGTTCTGCAATGCAATTGTTGAATTTACTGCTTTAGGATTCTTATCTAACATTTTCTTAAATTGAATTTTAAATGTAATTACTGTTACTGTAGTTGCAATTAAATCTGATATAGGCTCCGCAAGAAATACCGCAAACACCTTATCTGAAAAGAAATTTGGAAAAATATATATAAGTGGAATAAGTAAAATTACTTTACGTAATAATGCAAGAAATATTGACCACTTTGCTTGTCCAACAGCTATAAAAGTTTGCTGGCAAGCAGCTTGAGCTCCTAATATAAATGATGCTGCCATATAAATTTGTATAGCCCATATGCTTGTCTTTAAAAGCTTAGCGTCACTATTAAATATTGAGATAAAAGCCTCTGGTTTAAGCATTATGCAAACCCAATATACTACGGTAAGACCTAGACAACAGCATAAAAGAAGTTTAAATGTTTTCTTTACACGCTTATTATTCATAGCCCCATAATTATAACTTATTATTGGCTGTGCCCCTTGAGTCAATCCTGCTGTTAAGGTAAAAGATATCTGCATTAAACTAGATAATATAGTCATAGACCCTACTGCTATGTCACCACCATATTTTTGAAGTGACGAATTAAAAGCAATATTTAAAAGACTTTCTGTACTTTGCATAACAAAAGGTGAGATTCCCAAAAGAATCACAGGTACTATTACAGACTTTTCTATCCTTATATTTTTTTTACGTATTTTTAGATTTGTTTTAGTTCCCAGTAAAAACTTTAATACCCATATAGCTGATATAGATTGTGATATGACATTAGCAAAAGCTGCTCCCTTTACCCCCATTCCAAAAACAAATATAAAAATTGGATCTAATATTACACTTAAACCAGCACCTATTACAACTGACAGCATACTAATTTTAGAAAAACCTTGAGTTGAAATAAACGGGTTTAAGCCCAAAGTAATCTGCACAAATATTGTTCCAATAACATAAACATTTAAAAAACTTAATGCATATGGCAAAGTTTCTTCACTGGCACCAAAGGCAAGAAGCATATTCTTTCCAAAAATCAAAAATATTATTGTTAAGGTTATAGAAATTATAATAATTGATATAAAACAATTACCAAGGATTTTTTCTGCGTCCTTATACTTATTTTCGCCCATTTTTATAGCTGCCCTTGGAGCTCCTCCCATACCTATTAATGAGCTAAAAGCCGCAATAATCATAGTAATAGGAAAGGTTAATCCTACTCCTGTTAACGCATGCACTCCTATGTTAGGAATGTGCCCTATGTAGATACGATCTACAATATTGTATAGCATATTAACTAGTTGAGCTATAATAGCTGGCGCTGCTAATTTAAATAAGAGCTTTCCGATATCTTCCGTTCCTAATTTACTAGTTGTATCTTCTTCCACAAAAAAACCTTCCTTCAATTATACAAATGCTTTATTAAAATTTATAAAACCATTCTTTATAGTTATTAATATTTCTGCAAAATCAGTTAATACCTCATAATATATCAAAACTCCAGATTTACAAGACATTGCCTTCTAATTCATAATTTCACATAATTCACCAATCCATTGTAACATAGTATTAAGGGATTTTTCAAATTCTGCATAAGCAATCCGAAACAACTCAAGCTTTGGATTATATTCATCTATAGAGTTAAATTTTTAATGATTCTTGTGATATTGGAATGTTATTTTTGCTAAATCTAAAATACCATAATTCAATCAATTTTTTTGATTGAATTATGGTCTGTAAGCTTCTTCTATTAATAAAGCTATGTATTCTCCATTAGTATCTCATATTAATTTTTATTCATAAACAAACCAAACTCTTTTAATTAGATTATTTTCAACTTCATATATTGCAACAGCTTTTTTTATCTTATCTTCTTCTAATCCTGTAACATATTCATGATCAATTACTTTATTTCCTATAACAATTCGATTTTGAATGTTTGCATATACATTCAATACTTCAAATCTTTCTCTATAACTGTTTTTTAACTGTTCTTTACCTCGTATCATAATCGAATTATTCATCAAGTTATAAATTTCGATCTCATCATGGTAAGTTGATATAAAACTTTCTAAGTCATGGTCATTATAAAAATCTAACTGCTTTTGAACTATTTCTTCTGTATTCATTCTATTGTTCTCGCTTTCCTATATATTTTAATATCCTAGTTCTTCTCCTATAATAATAACTTTTATTCTATCTTTAACAAATTGACCTCTAATTGATGTAAAATGATTGCATATTCTATTTGCACTCTTGCAATCTACACAATAACCTAATTTAGTGCAAGGTGTATCTTTGTTTAGTCTCTTTGCATCAATGGGTGCCGCATAATTTCTTACTCTTTTTTC
>JAQSXU010000247.1 GCA_029256485.1 Clostridiaceae bacterium | reverse complement strand
AACAGTTTATTATTATCAATAATATATTTAATAATAAGAAGTATGAATCTAAAGCATTCAAAATTTTATTGCTATTCCTCCAGATTCTTATGATCTGTAATATTCCAATAATAGCAATTAATACTGATAACCCAAGAACAGAACGTAACAAAAAAACAGTGTTGAAACCATCATTAAATATGGTAAGTGCTAATAAAATAAAAGATGTTAAAGTATAAATAAACGTCTTCCCCCTCATAATTGCTCTCCCTCTTCTAAAATCTTTTTACAAATGCAAAAGTTTATACTATATTATACCATATATGTCATTTAATTAGATAAAATGAGTACTCATCCTCCATACTTTTGAATTTTTAGTGTCAGCCGAATTAACTGTACAGCTACATTTAGGCCTGTCCCATTATTAACGGTACTCCATCCACATTATTGTTTAACAGAGCCATAAGGCTGCCGAAGCTGATGCAAAGAATAAAGATCAGATAACAAATAACAGATATTGATAGTTTTCCTTTGGGCAAAACTTTAATTTTTATTCTTTGATTAAAAGGTTTGTGGAAATTTATTGTATTTTATGCTATAATTTACTAAAGTTTATTAAAACTCCCATGAACTAAGAAAGGATATGATAAAAATGAACAAAAATTTAAATTTTAGGTCAGTAATTGCAGCAGGCTTATTAAGTGCCTTTATGATAACGAGTTCTTTAGCTTTTTCTCCCATTAAAGTAAATGCAGCTGGTTTTAATGGCTGGATATATACCGGCACAGTTTGGAATTACTATAAGACTGGTGTAAAGGCCACCGGTTGGATTAATGATGAAGGAATCTGGTACTTTTTAAAATATAACGGGGCAATGCAAACAGGCTGGATTAAAGTTAACGGACTATGGTATTTTATGAATAGAAGCGGAGCCATGCAAACAGGTTGGATTAAATACGGTGTATACTGGTATTACCTAAATGCTGATGGTGATATGGCGGTAAACACTGTAACACCTGATGGATATCAAGTAGGGCCTGATGGTGCCTGGAATGGGCAGCCCAAACAGCCTGTTTATAATGGTGATGCAATAAAGCATAAGCTATACAGCTTAGGTTTTGTTGATGAAAGCAGCCAAACTATGTCATTTGCGGTTTTAAAACAAGGAGCTGGCCAGGATGTTACTCTTGAGGTAGGAGTAAGAGGAGTTGACCCAACAGGCTGTGATATGGATTTAAGTTTTAGTGTAAATAATCCCGCAATGGACAAAATTAAAACTATACTCAATTGGATTCTTCCAACCAGGGGAAATGATTTATATACTATGTTAAATAATCCAGCTGTAAGAACTGAAACCTTTGAATTAGACGGAAGAAAAGTAGTTTTAATTGTTGAACAAACTTATGTTAATATTTGGTTTGGTCCAACTAAATAAAACCAGGGCTGCGGCAAAATTTTCATTTTACCGCAGCCCCTTAAATTTAAAGTTTTCCTTTTTCTCTTAAATAATCTATTTGTACTTTTACTCCCTGTTCAAAAGTCATAGGAGAATATCCAAAGTCCTTTTTGGCCTCCTCATAGTCAAAGGTGAAGCTCTTATTTACCCTGTTAATCATAGATATATTGATAATTGTTTTAGGTTTTATAAGTTTATAACCAAGAAAACCTAATCTGGCCATGGCCACAGGTATATGCATTATCAATATAGGTTTGTTTAAATTTTTCTTTATCTCATAGATCATTTTGTTGTATTCTATAGAATTTGCTCCAGGTATATTATATTCATTTTTATTCAGCTTTTCATTAAACATAGCAGTTATTACCGCATCAGCCACATCATAAACATGAACAGGCTGCTTAAAACCGTCGCCTTTTCCTATAATAGGAAAGAAGTTATACTTATTCATAAAGTTTATTAAAGTTAAAATATTTTTATCCTTATCTATGCCGTATAACATGGTTGGTCTTATTATAACAGTATTCTGCCTGCTGTTATTAATAATGTCTTCAGCCTTTTTCATCCTGTCAACTAAGTTAAGCTCCTTGGGGTCCTTGCTGTTAACCTTTTGAAATCTGCTGGTAGAGCCCACAAATACAGCTTTTTTTATTACCCTGTTTTGTGAATCCAATGCATTAAGAAAATACTTTGCATGCCATATGCCGCCTATATGTATTATATAGTCCACTCCTGTAACTGCATTGTTTATTGAGTTTTCATCATTGAAATCTCCAAATACAAACTCCACCTTTTCATTTTTTAACCCATCAATTTTACTGCTTTTTCTCACAAAGCATTTTACATTTTCATTTCTGCTTATGAGTTTTTTAACTATTACTTCTCCTAGCTGTGATGTAGCTCCTGTAACTAATATCATATAGAATTTCCCCTTTTAAATGTGTTTTAATTTGATATATCCTTCTTAAGTAACACATTGACAAATGTATTTATTATAATTTTAAAATCCAGTGCTAAACTCTGATTCTGCACATAGTATTCATCCAGTGCAGTCTTTTCTTCATCGGTTACATTATCTCTGCCGTTTACCTGAGCATATCCTGTTAACCCCGGCACACATTTGTTTACACCTTTTTTGTCTCTCATTTCTATGAGTTCATATTGGTTGTACAGTGCCGGTCTTGGACCCACAAAGCTCATTTCCCCATTAATTATGTTCAATATTTGAGGCAGCTCATCCAAGCTGGTTTTTCTCAGGAATGAACCTATCTTTGTTATATAGCTGGCTGCATTAGTAAACTTATCTGTTGCAAGCTCAGGTGTGTTAACATACATAGTTCTGAATTTATATATAAGAAACTCATTTTTGTCTTTTCCAATTCTTCTTTGTTTAAAGAAAACTGGGCCCTCTGAATCCATTTTAATTATTATACTTATTATTATTAAAATGGGACTGAATATTAATAAAAACAAAAGCGAAAAAAATAAATCTAATATTCTTTTCATAATAGCCCTCCGTCAGTTCTTTTTTCTTGTATAAGTGGGAACTAATTCTTCCATAGCAATGAATATATTTTCGTTATTAATATCTTTGCTGGCAGTTTCAAGCTTTTTAATTTCATCTTTTAATTCACGGAAATCAAAATGCTGTGCCTTTTCAACAAATATCTTATTATGTGCAGTCTTGGTAAGAATATCCTTATTAATAAGAATTTCTTCATATAATTTTTCTCCAGGTCTAAGTCCTGTAAATTTAATTTTAATATCCTTGCCTGGTTCAAAGCCTGAAAGTTTAATTAAATCCCTTGCCAGATCCACAATTTTTACAGGCTGACCCATATCCAGTACGAATATCTCTCCGCCCTTAGCCATAGCTCCTGCCTGAATAACCAGCTGAGAAGCTTCTGGAATGGTCATAAAGAATCTGTTTATATCAGGATGCGTAACAGTTACAGGACCTCCATTGGCAATCTGCTTTTTAAACAGAGGTATAACAGAACCGTTGCTTCCAAGAACATTTCCAAATCTTACTGCAACAAACTCAGTTTCGCTGACGTTATTAATTGACTGTATTATCATTTCACATACACGTTTGCTGGCACCCATTATATTAGTAGGATTTACAGCCTTGTCTGTGGAAATCATTACGAACTTCTTAACTCCTGCTTCACTGGCACATTCAGCCACATTCAGTGTACCTACCACATTATTCTTAATTGCTTCTGAAGGGTTATCCTCCATAAGAGGCACATGTTTATGCGCAGCAGCGTGAAAAACCACATCCGGTTTAAATTTGTTAAAAATAGCTTCAATTTTGTTTCTGTCTCTTACTGATGCAATGGCTACAAACTTATCCAGCTCTGGATGGCTGTAATTTAACTCCATCTGCAGATCATAAGCATTGTTTTCATAAATATCTAAAATTATCAGCTTCTTTGGCGAAAATTTAGCCACCTGTCTGCAAAGCTCTGAGCCTATGGAACCGCCGCCGCCTGTAACCAGTACCACCTTGCCCTTTATGAATTCATCAATGCCTGCTGTATCAAGCTTTACAGATTCTCTTCCCAGTAAGTCCTCAATGTTTACATTTCTTATTTTGCTTATATTAACAGTTCCCTCAACAATTTCGTAAATACCAGGAATGGTTTTAAGCTTTACATTAAATTCCTTGCATATATCAAATATCTGCTTTTTATTATCAGTATCTATAGTTGGTATTGCCATTATGACTTCTTCAATATCATAGTTTTCAATGGCTTCTTTTATCTTTGTTCTATCTCCTACTATAGGCACACCATTAATTTTTTTGCCCACCTTTGTTAAGTCATCATCTATAACTGCAACAGGGTATTCCTCAACTTCCTTATGCTTTTTTAATTCCTTAATAAGCATGCTGCCTGCATCCCCTGCCCCTATAATGAGGGTATTCTTGCTGTTGGTTGGATTACATTTTTCATACTTGCTGTTATTGTCCACCATCCTCAGGAAAAATCTGGAACCTCCAATTATAACCACATTCAGCATCCATGAAATTATCAATATGGAATACGGAAATCTGTATAATGCATAACCAAATAACTTATGTAACAAGAAATAACCTACTATGGAATATTCTATAGTAAATAAAGATACGGATTTTAAAGTTGCAATGAGTTCATCAATACTGGCGTATCTCCACAATCTTGTGTACAGGTCAAAAATCCTGTTATTAACATATATCAGGATACA
>JAQSXU010000246.1 GCA_029256485.1 Clostridiaceae bacterium | reverse complement strand
ATTTTACTAAAATTTCCACTATATCGTAAGCTTTCTGAACTGCTTCTTGAATTTTTTCCGGAAGTTTTCCGCCTGCTTGAGCCATATCTGGTCTTCCGCCACCGCCGCCACCAGCTATAGCAGCCACTTCTTTTATTATTTTTCCGCAGTGGATTCCTTTAGAAACAGCATCCTTTGTAGCCATTGCTACAAACTGCACTTTACTGTCACAAGTACTTCCTAAAACTATGACACCATCTTCTATTTTATTTCTCAATTTATCAGCCAGTTCTCTTAAAGCTTCTCCATCTATGTCCTTAACTATACCTGTTACTACCTTAATGCCCTTAATATTTTTCATATTTTTAAGCAGATCATCTTCCGATGAGCTGGCAAGTTTGTTTTTTAAACTTGCTATTTCTTTATCTCTATCCTTAATTTCTGCCATTAGAACATTTATCTTTTGAATTATATCCTTTTCTCCACATCTGAGTGTATTTGATGCCTCTTTTAGTAAGCTAATCTTATCTTCTACCAGCTCAATGGCATTTTCACCTGTGACTGCCTCTATTCTTCTAATACCTGCAGCTACTCCGCTTTCAGAGACAATCTTAAATAATCCTATTTCTCCGGAATTTTTTGCATGGGTTCCGCCGCAAAGTTCTTTACTAAAATCACCTATAGAAACAACTCTGACTTCATCTTTGTATTTATCATCAAATAATGCTATTGCTCCGCTTTTCTTTGCATCGGAAATTGACATTATTTCTGTTTTCACCTGCTGAACTTTAACAATTTCTCTATTTACTATTTCTTCAATTTTACGCAATTCTTCTTCTTTAACAGCTTCAAAATGATTAAAGTCAAACCTTAATTTTTCACTATCAACATATGAACCTGCCTGATGAACATGATCTCCAAGCATCACTCTTAATGCAGCATCCAGCAAATGAGTTGCACTATGATTTTTTCTTATCTTTTGTCTTCTTTCCTCATTAATTTCTAAGGTAACATTTTCATTTAAACTTATATTTCCTTCAATTACCTTAACAAAATGCATGATCTTTCCAGAAATATTATTTTTGCAATCAGTTACCACTGCTTTAAAATTATCGTTATATATTAATCCGGTGTCTCCAATCTGTCCTCCCATTTCTGCATAAAATGGTGTGGTTTCAACTAACAGAACTCCACTTTCTCCAGAATGCAGCTCCTGTTTAACTTCATTATCACTGATTATAAATTGTACTGCAGATTGAAGCTTACTATTATTATAACCATCAAATTCCGTATTTATTTCTAATGGTATTTTATTTAGAATTGTATCCTCAACACCCATATAGTTAGATTCCGACCTGGCAGATCTGGCCATATTCCTTTGGTTCTTCATCTCTCTTGCAAATCCGTCTACATCAACTGTTAGTCCCTTTTCCTTCAGTATTTCCTCAGTAAGCTCTAATGGGAATCCATAAGTATCATATAATTTAAATGCTTTTTCCCCTTGAAGAATTGTTTCATGATCATTTTGAAGTTTTTCAATATATTCTCCCAATATTTGGAATCCACTGTCAATTGTTTCATTAAATCTTTCTTCTTCAAGTTTGATTACTTTCTTTATGTAAGCTTGTTTTTCTTTTAATTCAGGATAATTTCTAAAAGAGTTTTCAATTACCACATCTGTTAAATTGTATAAAAATGTTTCTTTTATGCCTAGTGTTTTTCCATGTCTTGCAGCTCTTCTTAAAAGTCTTCTTAAAACATATCCTCTTCCTTCATTGGAAGGTAATATACCATCACTTATCATGAATGTAATACTTCTTATATGGTCTGTTATTATTCTGAGTGAAGTATCAGATTTTTTATTTTTTCCATATTTTGCTCCGCTTATTTCTGAAACTTTTCCTAATATTGCCTTTAATGTATCAACTTCAAAAATGTTATCTACTCCCTGCATTATGGTAGCAATTCTTTCAAGTCCCATACCGGTATCAATGTTTGGATTAGAAAGTTTATTATAATTTCCATCATCATCTCTATCAAACTGAGTAAAAACCAGATTCCAAAATTCAACTGTCCTGTCTTCTTCAGAGGCTGCTATAAATTCCTCAGTAGTTCTTATTTGTCCATTACCTTTGTCATAATGAATTTCAGAACAA
This sequence comes from Clostridiaceae bacterium, assembly GCA_029256485.1. Next base: position 4,102 of record JAQSXU010000246.1, on the reverse strand, counting down.
GGCCCACATGGACCTGAGCCATGTTCCCAGAAGTTATCTTCTTTTCCAAGTCTAAAAATTCTGTGTGAGTCTATATCTGTAGATTTAGTCCATATTTCAAAAGCTTCATCATCATCGGTGTAAATTGTAACATATAATTTATCCTTTGGAAGTTTTAAAACCTCAGTTATATATTCCCATGCCCAGGGTATTACTTCTTTTTTAAAATAATCACCAAATGAGAAGTTTCCAAGCATTTCAAAGAATGTGGCATGCCTTGAAGTAATGCCCACATTATCAATATCACCAGTTCTAATACATTTTTGGCATGTGGTAACTCTCCTTCTTGGAGGCTCCTGCATTCCAGTAAAATATGGCTTTAAAGGTGCCATACCTGCATTTATTAATAATAAGCTTTTATCATTATTTGGCACTAATGAAAAACTTGGCAGTCTAAGATGTCCTTTTGATTCGAAAAATTTTAAATACGATTCTCTAATTTCGTTTAATCCCATTTTGTTCATTTTTAATTGCTCCCTTTCAAGTTAATAATAAAAAAAGCCATCAATCCCAAAGGGACGAAAGCTATTCCGTGGTACCACCCTAATTATAAAAAACAAAGTTTTTATTCTCATTAAAAATAAAGCTCATGGCCTGCTTCAATATTTTACCCAAAAAGTTTACACCACCCACTTTTTCTCTGAATTGCAATAAAATATTTACTCCTTCCAATCATAGCCTTAATATTCATTTATGACTAAGATTATAAATAATATTTATGATGATGTCAATATTATATTTATTTTACTTTATCAAATTTAAAAAAAGTAATAATTAATATCTTCATATATAATTTTTATTATTACTCCTACAGGTACAGCTATTATCATGCCTATAAATCCTCCAATTTTTCCACCCACCAGCAGCAGAATAATTATCAAAAGGGGATGCATGCTTACGCTATTACCAGTAATCTTTGGGGATATAATATTTCCTTCTATTAATTGAAGCAGATACAAAAAAATTATTGTATATATTCCTGTTTTTGTTGACTCCATAAAACCCATTATAACAGCTGGGACAGCTCCAAATATTGGTCCAAAGTATGGAATTATATTAAAGAAAGCATTTAAAATTGATAATAACACTGGAAAATCAACTTTTAATGTAAATAAAATAATAAATGTAAAAACTCCAATAATAACACTTAATAACAACTGCCCAACTATGTATTTACCTAAAACCTTATCTATATCCTGTAAAATCTTTTTTGTTATCCTTCTTGCTTTAATTGGGAACATTATTAGTACTTTGTTAAAAATAATATCACTGTCTGCCATAAAGTAATAGGATATTATTGGTATAACAGCTGCTGAAAGTAAATTTCCTCCTATATTTAATGCTCCATCAAATAATTTATTTAGAATTTCTGCCATTTCATTGTCTATTTTATCGTATATTTTATCCATTATAACGTAAATAGTTTTATTATTATTTAATGGCTTAAATTTTTCATAAATAATTTCTATATTTTTCTGTATTCTTATAATGCCGCTGTCTACATTTAATCCCTCTTTTAAAATTGAAGGAACAATAATATAAATGAATGCAGTACAAAGAAATATTAGAAATACAATAATCAGCAGTGCTGAAAGCCTCTTATTTAAGCCTCTTTCTATAATTTTTTTTTGTAAAGGCATAAGTGTATATGAAATAATTAATGATATAAAAATTAAATATACTATTTCTTTTAGCACAAAGCTTTTATATATAATCCATATTACTGCTATAAAAGATACAAATATTAAAATTAATTTAATTTGTTTCTTGTTCTTCAACAATTTTAATTTCACCATCTTCTTTGAACAATTTATGCGGCATGCTCCTTAAATTAAACTTGTCACATTGTTTGTAATTAAGTAAATTATCATCCCCCAGTATAGTATTACAAACAGGAATAACAAGTTTCCCATTAATAAAATTATTAAAAAATCCAGTAGAAATTAATAGCCCAGTTATATAAAAATCATTTTTCTTAAAAATACACTCTTCAATCATACCAATTATATTCCCACAGGTATCAACAGTATCCAATCCTTTTATTTCGCTGAAGCTTAAATATCTATTTTTATTAAATTTACCTACAATCATCACATTATTAAATGAGATAATATCCTCATTTAATACATTTAAACTATTACTAAAAATTCCGCTGGATGAAACTTTAAATCCAATAACTCTTTTCTTATTAAAATCTATTAAGATATCCTTAATATAGCCTATTTTTTTGCCATTGACATTGAAAACTTCCATTAAAATAAAGTCTTTTACCCTGTACATTACTAATCACCATCTATTACTTTTTATATAGTTTTCCAGGGCCACTGAAAAACTGGTAATGTTGAACCGTCATCACGTAAGTGATGGCGGTTTTCCTTTTTCCATCTAAAAATAACTTTAGCAAAAAGGATTTACGTCGGTTATGTCGAATATATAACATAGAAATAAGCTATGTTATTGGTAGAGAGGATGAAAGTAATGATAAAAGGGCAGCAGCAATTTGTGATGAGTACTTATCAAGGATTATATGACATAATAATTCCAAAGGACCATTTTTTAAGAAAGCTTAATGATTTAGTTGATTTTTCGTTCATCTACGATGAACTGCTGGAAAATTACAGTATCGACATGGGACGTGGTGCCAAGGATCCTATTATGCTATTTAAGTATCTTATATTAAAGAATACCTATGAATTATCCGATGAGGATGTAGTATCACGAACACTCTACGATATGTCATTTAAATATTTCTTAAATTTAGCGCCAGAGGAAGTCAACTTGATTCACCCTAGTACATTAACAAAGTTTAGAAAGCTGCGCTTAAAAGATATGAACTTACTCGACTTATTAATCAAGAAAACAGTAGAAATCGCTATCGCTAAAGGAGTTTTGGTAAGCAAAACTCTTATTGTTGATGCCACACATACTAAAGCAAGATATAACCAGAAGTCTGCACAAGAAGTTTTACAGGAACGTGCAAAGTCCTTAAGAAAAGAGATTTACACAACCAATAGTGAAATAAAAGAAAAATTTCCTCAAAAAGTAACAGGCGATAAACTTGAGGAGATTATTGAATATTGTAAAGACTTAGTAAATGTTGTGGAATCTACACCTGAGCTAGCAGCATATGAGAAGATTAAACAAAGACTCAACTATTTGAATGAGGCTATTGGAGATGATCTCGAGCATTTAGCACTTTCAACAGACGAGGACGCCCGTATAGGGCATAAGACAGAGGATTCCTCATTCTTTGGATATAAAACACACATTGCGATGAGTGAAGAACGTATCATCACAAGTGCTGTCGTTACAACAGGAGAAAAAACTGATGGTAAAGAACTTCAAAGCTTGATTGAAAAGAGCCAAGAAGCAGGCATGGCAGTTGAGGAGATAATTGGTGATACTGCTTATTCAGAAAAGGGAAATTTAGAGTATGCAAAAGAAAGGCAAATAAGATTAATTTCAAAACTTAATCCAATGGTTTCGTGTGGAGTTCGTAAGAAAGAGGATGAATTCCAATTTAACAAGGATGCTGGAATGTTTGTTTGCCCTGCAGGGCATATGGCTATAAGAAAAGCCCGACAGGGCAAGAAAGGCCAAAGTAAAAATCAAGTTACTACATACTACTTTGATGTTAAAAAGTGTAAATATTGCTCGCGACGAGATGGTTGCTACAAAGAAGATTCTAAATCCAAAACCTATTCCATATCTATAAAATCGGATATTCATAAAGAGCAAATGGCTTTTCAAGAAACGGAATATTTTAAGCAACGAGCAAGAAAACGATATATGATTGAAGCTAAAAACAGTGAACTCAAGTATCAGCACGGCTATGATGTAGCAATATCGTCGGGCTTAATTGGCATGCAGATGCAAGGAGCACTTACAATTTTTACTGTTAATATCAAACGCATCATAAAGCTCCTAACGGAGCAATAGGCTTTAAGTGGCACATAAAAAAGAAAGAAGCACGAAGTATTTCATAAAAAGCTGAAATATTTCGTGCTCTTTTTAGGCCTTAACTCAATGTTCACTGAAAACACAGTGCTTTTTCAGTGCCCTC
>JAQSXU010000245.1 GCA_029256485.1 Clostridiaceae bacterium | reverse complement strand
GAGTAAATATAATTTAAAACTTTTGTTCCAATACCTCTTCCCTGAAATTCATTAAAAACAAAAAAATCATCAAGTTCCAGCTTTTCATCCTGATCATGCAGATAATAATAACCTGTTTTAATCTCATCAAGATATATGCAATTATAGCTTTCTATATTTTTTTCTATTTTTTCCCTAACCCAGACAAAAACCCTAGGGAAATTAAGATTTTTGTTAGTTTCATACTTCTCTATAAGATTTTTATTTAAATCAAATATTTTATCTATATCATTACCTGAGGCTCTTCTAAATGTAATTTTCATAACTTATCCCCCGCAACTCAAAACCTATATATAGATTATAGTTTAAATTATAAAATGAGTTAGAATTAATTATATATTTTATACTCAATACCTTAAATAAGTACCATCCGTCTTTAAATTGAATAATATGATTAAAGAATCAACGAATATCAGGAGGTCAATAAATGCATGGCTATAGAGATCATTGCATAAGAAATTCTTACCCAACAGCTCCCCAATTTTACTGTCCCTGCTCTATGTGTCAGTTTCCTTGTCCATATTGTGGATACAGGCAGAAAGTAGAAGAATATCCATCTCATTTTCATAAGCGTCCAGCAAATCCTCCGCCAAGCTATGTACCTAATCTTCCAGCCACAACTGTCCTTATTGAGCCTAGCACATTATCTTCTTGCGCTTTTAAATACACATATTTATGGCTAAAAAATGGAGAATCTTTTTGGGCTTATATTACCTCTGCGGGTAAAAAATCAGTTTCTGGATGGAGATATATAAAACGCCAATGGAAACAGTTTGGCACCCGTCTAGCACAAATTAATAACTTTACATGTTCTTAACTGTGTTTGTATAAATAGAAAAGCCTCAATATAGATATTTATATTGAGGTTTCTTTTATTTTATATTTATGATAGTTAAATAATAATTTCTATTAAGGTCTTGCACCATTTAAAAGCTGTTCCGTGCTTAATCCAAAAGTATATTGAAAATGAGGCGTATCTACAATGCTGATATCAAAAGTAGTCCAATTTCCTCCCCATTCAAGCCCCACCTGTTGTCCTATATTCCCCATTTCATTAAATGCATTTATATCATTCCAATTAATTTGCCCATTTTCTACAGGAGCACAATCAAATGCCAATCCCCAATTATGATATGAATCTCCTCCCTGGGCGTCAGTTACTATATCCCCAGGCTGAGTTCTGCCTTGTTTATACAATTGATCCTGCTCATACCAGCTTCTAAATGCCTCCACAATAGTAACATTTATCCCGTTGGCAGCACATGTATTGAGAAATTGCCTAGCTAATGAAGCTACATATGGATTTAAGGAGATTAAAGATAATGAGCTAGAACGTTTGCTGTAATCAACCTGAGGATTAGGGTTAAACAATTGCTGTCTAGTTCTTGGATCTACAACACCATTCATTCCAAGGCCATTAACACTTTGAAATCTAGTTACAGCATTTGCAGTTTTTGCACCAAATATACCATCTGGTGTTCCAGCGATAAAATATATAGAATTTAGTTTACTTTGTATAGATTTAACATCAGTTAATAAAATATTCCAGGTAACTGGCCCCACAATACCATCTGATACTAGCTTATGTTCAGCCTGATAATCTCTTACTACTTCATCAGTTAATGAATCGAATACACCTGTAACTTGAAGACCATTATATTTATAATTTAGTCCATACAAATTCATCTGAAGTATTCTCACAGATGGCCCTTCATAATATAATTTTAAGGTGGGAAATGTAGGCATATAATTTCTCCTTATGAAAATATTTCTGTAACTATTTTATGTTACAGCTAAATACTTTGTGTAAGGATTTACCTATAACATGCGATATTTTGTTATACTAATTCTCCAAATAATCTGCAATACTAACTTCACCAAACATTTCAGTACCATATAACTCATCCTTTAGCTGCTTATCTATAGCTTCTATGAATTTTCTTTTTTCATTTAAAGTCTATCTGGTTCATTAATACTGTCTAATATTGCTTGATTTTTGTTCAGCCAGTTATAAATTATATCTCTTCCTATTAGTGCATGATCTTCCCTTCTATTAATTCTTCATATATCATGAAGTATGGCGGCCAAACGCACAATTAAAATTTCCTGCCCTCTTTCAATATGGTTTCGTCCATGTTAATTTCCTCCTACTATTAATGGATTTGTTATGGATGATATACTGACTATTTTAAAGTTTTATTTTAAATCCATTAAGAATTTTGGCAGTCCTAATGCATGCATTACATTTATTACAACCTCATTAATAGACGCATCTATATTTATCTGCCCATTTTCATCGTATACAGGCTGATGCGCATCTATCAGTGATACCATTGAACTGCCTAAACTGCTTTTCAAATAATCAATGCAAGGTTGTACCTTATCTATATAGAACTGATATCTTCTTTCTAAACTATCTTGAGTATCATCAATCCGCCCCCTGTTAAAAGCTCTAAGTTTCATTTGCTCTTTTGTTATAAATAAATGAAGAACCTTTATTACAGGTATATTCAGCCTATCAAGTGTTTTCAGCAGGTTCTTCCCTGCATTAACTGTTCGTGGGTATCCGTCTAATATAAATATTTCTTTATGCAATTCGGGGGTACTTTCCAGCAAAGCATCTATAATACTTTCAGTCCATTCATCTGGTATCAATAATCCATTTGCTACACAAAACTCCAGCCAATGAAACTGTGAAATAAAATTATCCTTCAAATCTAAGAATGAGATTATGTCATTGTAATGATTTTTCACCTTTTGTACAACTTCAAGTCCATTTTTCTGTTCATCCAATACGGAAATATCCTTACTTATATTGTATTTTTCACCCAATGTATTCATGAACTTTTCATTTTCTTTTGCTTTAATAACTGTTTTACGTAAAATATCTCCCATAGATAAATGTTTTTCCTTAGGAATAGATAAAAACTTACATAAGGCTTTGGCAATTTCTCCTTTGCCGCATCCAGAAGGCCCCGTCAGCAGTAATACACCTCTGCCTTCAACCCTGACCTTTTCTACAGCTATTCTTATATTTTCTTTCATAATCTTCTCCTTATTGTTTAGCCTATTACTTACTGACTATTTTATCATATATCTAACCAAATATATTAATATTGTTTTTATAGTAGAGTTTCGTATTCAAGCCAAGCTAAATGGGAATTTTTTTTATATGTAGTTTTAATCACCATAGATTATACTAATGCCTTTATAAATATATTCTATAATTCAGTTTCAAATTCTTCCAAATAAAAATACCTAGAAGAATTTATTCCACTAAGTACCTTTGCTTCAGATGCAGCTTCACTATCTATCGTTTCTTTCCTCTACTATAATTGAAACTTTTATTAGTCTTTTTAGTAGTTGTTGTTTTCGTTGTATGCTTATTGCTCTCTAAGGGTTTTGTATTAGCACTTAGCTTGTATGGGTGTTCCTCTACTACTGGTATTTTCATACATATAAGTTTTTCAATATTCTTAAGATAATCCATTTCTTCCGCATCGCAGAAAGAAAGTGCAGTCCCCTGTTGCCCTGCTCTTCCAGTACGTCCAATCCTATGAACATAGGTTTCGGGAACTTCTGGCAAGTCAAAATTAATTACATGAGATAACTCATCTACATCAATACCTCTTGCAGCTATATCAGTTGCAACTAAAACTCTTATTTTCCCTTCCTTAAAATTATTTAAGGCCAGTTGTCTTGCATTTTGTGATTTGTTACCATGAATAGCTTGAGCCTCTATACCAGCATTATTAAGATCCTTTGTAATTATATTTGCACCATGCTTTGTTCTTGAAAAAACTAAAGCAGATGATATAGATTTATCTTTAAGCAAATCTATAAGTAAATGTTTTTTATGTGCCCTACTAACAAAATATAGCCTTTGTTTAATAGTATCTACGGTAGATGAAACTGGCGTAACCTCGATACTTACAGGGTTTTTCAAAATAGAACTTGTTAGTGTCAGTATTTCCTTTGGCATAGTTGCAGAGAACAACATATTTTGTCTAACCTTCGGAAGCTTTGCTATAATCTTTTTCACATCATTGATCATACCCATATCTAACATACGATCAGCTTCATCCAGTACAAAATATTCTACATTTTTTAAGTCAATATACTTTTGGTCAACCAGATCAAGTAATCTTCCTGGAGTTGCAATTAGTATATCCACCCCTCTCTTTAATGCTCTCGTTTGAGGATTTTGTGGCACGCCGCCAAAGATAACTAAGTTTGTAACAGTCATGTATTTCCCATAGTCTGTAAAACTTTCTCCTATCTGAATAGCTAATTCTCTGGTAGGAGCCAATATTAACGCACTAATAGGCCTAGGTCCTTTTTCTAAATTTTTTATACTAGAAATATTTTGTAATATGGGAATAGCAAAAGCCGCTGTTTTTCCAGTACCGGTCTGAGCGCAACCAAGCAGGTCATTTCCTTTTAGTATATATGGAATAGCCTCTTCCTGTATTGGAGTTGGTTTTATATATCCCTCTTCTTTAATTGCCTTTAGAATGGGTTTATTTATATCTAAATTTTCAAATAGCATTTTTTATCCTCCTAAGTATCTTTTTGACTTTTAATTTTAATTATTCAAAACTCTAATTATGAGCATTTAAAAACCCCTTAAATAGGTTAACTATTTAAGGGGTTAAAATATTCCTTAATTAAATAATGGTAATATTTTCAGCTTGAGGTCCTTTTGGTCCCTTAACAACGTCATAAGAAACTTTTTGACCTTCTTCTAATGTCTTATAACCATCTGTTTTTATTTGAGAAAAATGTGCGAAAACATCATTTCCATCTTCTCCTGTAATAAATCCAAATCCTTTTTCTGCATTAAACCATTTTACTGTACCATTCATATAATGTGTACCTCCGAAATTTTATATTTCTTAAACTCATTGTAATAACTCACCAATAAAATCTCGATGTTAACTTACTATATTATAAGTACCAGTTGAAATATATTTGTGTTT
>JAQSXU010000052.1 GCA_029256485.1 Clostridiaceae bacterium | reverse complement strand
CAACTTTTACTGGGCCATCAACAGATTCAACATTTTTAGGTTTAACATCTGATACATATATGTCTGCTGTAATATGCTTTGCTAATGGGCCGCTTGGACCTGATGGCATAAGGTTAATTGTTGGAATTCTCTTTTGAGGATATATTCCACATCTTAAAGTACCACCGCAGTCTATAATAACACATAATGTTTCATCATCAGGAATTCTTGTTTTAAATCCATCAATTACTTCGCATCCTGTTAATTCACCAATTCTTATAGCAACTGGAGACACTATTCCTCCTGTTATGCATACAACTTTATTTCTTTTTTCTGTTGGAGTAATAACTAATGGTCCCCCAAATCCGCCTGTACCGGCAGAAACTTTTATTGAATTATATTTAGCCATTTGCCAGACCCCCTTACATTGATATTTCAGTTCTTAATTTTACATTCTGTTGTTTTTCTACATAAGCTACTGTAAAGTCTGTTATCCATCCTCTGAAGAAGTTAGTAACTATACCTACTAAGAAGTATCTTACAGCCAGATCAGCGGTTGGTAATCCAAGTTGAGTTATTCCTTTTGCTATACCAAGGAAAACAAACAATTCACCTGGATTAACATGTGGGAATAAGCCGTTTAAAGTATGACAATAAAATGATGATGACGCATAATAACTTGGCTTATATTTTTCTGGAAGGAACTTACCAAGTGACAATGTCATTGGATTACAGAAGAAGAATGTTCCTACAAGAGGTAATACAAGATATCTTGTAAATACATTGGATGCTGAAGCTCTTGCTAATTTTTCAATTTTTTCAGCTCCTATTAATCTAATAATTGCGTTCATTGCTACTAAAAGCATTATTAATGTTGGTACTATGCCTGTTACCCAGCTAGCAAATGTTTTTCCACCTTCATTAAATAGTGCAATAAAACCAGCTGCAAGATTTGCTAAAGTTTGCATAAAATAACACTCCTTTTTTAATATAAATTATATTTTATTATGACCTTTGTAAAAGCTAGTTAATATTATTCTTCTTTTCCCTCCTTTTTAGAATTTTGAAACTGATTATAATTTCTTACAGCATCCTTTATTGCCTTTGCTGTAATTTTGTCAACTTTTGAAAGTATGTCTTGATTTATCGCCAGAAGATTCTGATTTTCAAGAATCTCCAAGGGTTTCATTTTAGCGAGAACGGTAATACCTTTCATTCTTTGTGCCTCTAAGATATTGCAATCGTTATCTATAAGGATAAGCAATACTGCACCCTGTGAAATCTTACCTTTGCATCTTCCAATAACAACTCTTCCTCTTCTTCTCATAGCTCCATAGTGAGAATTAAAGTTTTTAAGCTGAATATATCCAAAAGCTGCCTGCAGACCCCAGGCTATACATAGAATAACAACTATTTGCCAAATCATAATATACCTCTCTCTAATTCTATAAATAATAAATTTTAGAAAACTTTGTATAAAAAATGAGCCTGAGCTAAAATACATACTTCATTTATTAGCCCAAGGCCCTTAAATTATCCATATTACACTTTATTATACTTTTTCTTTTTTTCTTTCTTAATGACTTTCGTAATTTTGATAATGAAGGTGTCATCTTTTCCTTCAACCAGTACCTGTGAATGTTTAAATAGATTATAAATCTTGTCTCCAGGTTGATAAACTACTTCATTCATCAGTTTTAGCTCCTCCTTTTAGTTGTTTATCCAGCTCTAATAATAGTTTGGCTGTGTTTTCATCGGTTATTAAAACATTTATATATTTACCCCTTATTGCCCCAAGAATTGAAGGAACTTTATCTTCTGATTCTGCAATACCAATTGAGTATTCCATTTTCTTAAGTTTTTCGGGGTCAATAGCGATTATTCTATCTTTTAATTCATCATCAACTAAATTACCATTAATATCATAGAATCTTGAACATACATCTCCAACTGCCCCATTCTTATCTAAAATATCGGTTTCATGGCTCTTAAAGCTACCTGTCCAAATAAGATTGTTTGATTTAAGTGGGGATCCAATACCCACAATAGCTTTATTCATTTTTTCCCATAATTCCAAAATATCCTTAAAGTTTTTATCTTCCATTATTGCATCTTTTGTCTTCTTTTCATAAGTAATAGCAGGTGCATATAGGTAATGGGCTTTTGCGCTAAATGCAGTGGAAGCCTTTGAAACTATTGTATTAACATGATATTCATTGTCAAGATTATTTGGTCCTCCTACTAGAGGAATAACATTTGCAAAAACTTTTTTACAATGATATAATTGGCTGGCAACAGCTGACACAGTTCTGCCCCAAGCAAAACCGATTACATCTCCGTCCTTAAGAATTCTCTTCAAAAACTCTGCGCCAAATTCTCCTAAATTCTGTATTATAGACTCTTCAGATTGGCCTGGATAAGAGTGTAAAATAATAGCTTCTTTTAGTCCAAGTGTTTTTTCTACAATACTTTCAAGTTCAAAACACTCGTTAATATCATCCTTAATTTTAATACTAACTATTCCCTCTTCTCTAGCTTTCTTTAGCAATTTACTTATTGCAGTTCTATGAATACCTAGATTAGCGGAAATTTGGCTTTGTGTCATATCCTCAATGTAGTACATACTTGCTATTCTGCAAAGTAATTTGGTTTCTTCTCTATCTGACATATTGAAAATTCCTTTCCTAAAAGCCATGTAACATTTGTGATTATTTTTATCAAATGTTCTATAGTTTAATTATACATAATTTTAGGAATAATGCAATATGTTTTTTATGATTTTTTAAATAAGTGCCCAAAATATTAAAAAATATATGAATAATGACTTCTTAATGATAATTTTTTGTCAAATTTCGTACCTTTATACTTTATATATTATGGTGTTTCAATATCACACTTGTGAATAACATTCACTTGTGTGATATTATTTTAACATACTTTAGTAAGAATTGATTTTTAATTTTCTAGTGCATAACTTGTCCACCAGTAATATTTATTGACTGTCCTGTGCAATACTTAGCTTTTTCAGAAGCATAGAATGTCAGAACATTTGCTACATCTTCAAAGGAGCATCCTCTTTTTAGAGGTACTTTGTCAATATAAACCTGTTTAACTTGTGATTCTTCTATGCCTAATTTTTTAGCATATTGTGGAAGCAAGCTTTCAAACATGTCTGAATCAAGAAGATTTCCTAACATTAAAGCATTTGCTCTTATATTATGTTCAGCTAGATCCAAAGCCAAGCTTTGTGTTAAGCCTACCCCCCCGAATTTAGCTGCAGAATATCCTGAATTGTGTTTGCTTCCAACCTTTCCTGATTTTGAGTTAATTTCAATAATACATCCTTCAATATTGTTATCAATCATTGCTTTGGAAACTTCTCTAGCACATAGGAAATAACCAACTAAATTAACATTTAAACACCACTTAAAAGTGTCTAATTCAAATTCAGTTATTTTACAGCTTTTTGCAACTCCTGCATTGTATACTAATAAATCTATCCTTCCTAACTTGTCCATAACTTCTTTAACCATATCTTTAACTTGTTGTTCGTTAGTTGAATCCACTTTAACAGCTATACTTTTTACATCATTAGTGCTGGATATTTCATCAGATATTTTTGTAGCGTTTTCATAATTTATATCTCCTACTGCTACATCATATCCTTCTTTAGCTAAATGTTTACTTAAATAAGCTCCTAAGCTTCTTCCTCCACCGATTATTAGTGCAACCTTGTTCATAATTAATTCCTCCCACATTAGTAGTTATATAATTTATCACATTTGTGATTTTAAATATCATTTGTTCTATGATTTCATTATACTCATTTTTAAAATAAATGCAATATCATTTAAATAAATAGTATTATTTTTTTCATATTTATTAAATATTTCAATAAAAATCGGCACAAATGTGATAAATGCGTGGTTTATTTCTTAATTTTACTATTACAAAATTAAGAATATGAGTATTTGAGCTGGTTAAGTTTTTTGTCACATTTGTGATTTTATATTCAACTGTGTGATATTTATTTAACAAATTCATATAATTTAAAACATAAATATAAAAGCTGCATTATAAGATTATTTTTCTTATAATGCAGCTTATTTTATAATAAATCACTTTTCAATAATTCCTGGTATTCCGTACCCCATTCACTCATAATATAGCTAACCTTTAGAAATTTTTCTCCAATATTGGTTAGTGAATACTCTACTTTTGGCGGAACCTCCTTATATACCTCTCTATGTATAAGTCCATCTTCCTCAAGTTCCCTTAACTGCTGAGTTAAACATCCCTGTCTAATATCCGTCAGTGACTTTTGCAATTGATTAAATCTCATAACTCCGCCTTTTAAGCGCCATATTATGAGAAGTTTCCACTTCCCCCCTATTATTTTTTGAGTAACACCCATAGGACAGTGCATTTCTAAAAGTTCCTCTTTTCTACTACTCATAAATATTCTCCCTCCATAGTACTTTTTTCAATACTACGTACATAAAATAATAGTACTTGTAAAAAACTATTTAAAATAATATTATTATAGCAAAGCCAACCTGATTATTCAAATAAAGGTAACTCTATATTTTACACAGGTTAAAAAATTTTATATACTTTTAAGGAGGAGAGTTTTATGTCAAAGGATTTTTATACAATAATGAAGGAGAGACGTACTTTCTATGGAATTGGTAAGGAATCACCTGTTTCCGACGAAAGAATCCAGCAGATTATTAAGGATGCTTTAAAGTATTCCCCATCAGCATTTAATTCACAGGGTTCTAGGGTTGTTGTGCTATTTGGACAGCAGCATAATAAACTTTGGGACATAGCTATGGAAACTTTAAGAAAGATCGTTCCTCCAGCTAGTTTTGCTGCTACAGAGGAGAAAATCAATTCATTCCGTAATGGATATGGATCAGTTTTGTTCTTTGAGGATGTCAGTGTAGTTGAATCTCTTCAGAAACAGTTCCCTTTGTATAAGGATAACTTCCCAGTTTGGGCTCAGCAATCAAATGGAATGCTTCAATATGCCGTGTGGAATTCATTACAAATTGAAGGTCTTGGATCATCACTTCAGCATTATAATCCTCTAATCGACAGTGAAGTGAAAAAGCAATGGAATATTGCTGATAATTGGAAACTAATCGCCGAAATGCCATTTGGTAAACCAACAGCAGAACCTGATGAAAAGAAATACCAGCCATTAGATGAACGTTATAAAGTGTTTAAATAACGCAAAAAAGATATACACTTATTAATAAGTGTATATCTTTTTTAATGTTTGTACAATAACATAAAAATAGGACTTAATATCTGATACAACACTGGAATAAATACCGCCGGAAGAAGATTTGCAACCTTTATTTTTGTTATTTTAAGCATATTTAAAGCTAGTCCTATTATCAAAAGACTTCCTACAGCAGTCATGTCCAAAATAACTCTTTGTGTTAAAACCGTTTTTAAAAGTGTGGCACATAAAGTAATTGCGCCTTGATATATAAATACTGATACTGAAGATAGTATTACTCCTAAACCCAAGGAAGATGCAAAAACAATGGATGAGATTCCATCAAGCATTGATTTGGCAAAAAGAGTCTGATGATTGTTTGTCAAACCGCTTTGCAGAGAGCCAACTATGGCCATAGCTCCAACGCAAAATAACAGGCTTGATGAAACAAAACCTTCTGAAATACTTCCGCCCTTCTGGTGAAATTTTTCTTCGATTTTATCACCAAGGTTTTGAATTAGTTTATCAAGATCAATTAATTCCCCTATTATTGATCCCAAAACAACTGAAAAAATAATTAACAATAAGTTATTTACTTTAATTGCCCCGGTAACCCCAATTAGTAATACGCATAGTGCCAATCCATCCATTATTGTGTTTTTAACTTTTTCAGGTATTCCTCCTCTTAACAGTAATCCCAAAATTCCACCAACAATAATTGCAATGGTATTTACAAAAGTCCCTAAAAAAATCTTCATTTTCTGCCCCCTTAAAATATGTAATATATCTTAGTATTTTATTCTATATGTAACCATAGTTCAAGAGTATTATTATAAAAATAAAGGAGCAATCTCTATATCCCATAGAAATTACTCTCTTATGTTTAATTTCCCTTAAGTATATTATTCGCTGCTGATTTTAGCTCATGAACCTTTTCCTTATAATTTACCTGTTCGCCTTGGAACATGGATGATGTACCAGCAACTAAAACATCAGCTCCAGCAGAAACTACCATGGGCAATGTTTTCATATTAATATTACCATCTACTTCAATTAACGTTTTTAACTTTCTTTCAAGTAAAATATGCTTTAATTCTCTGATTTTATTTATAGTTTCAGGAATAATCTTTTGCCCTGCAAAGCCAGGATGCACTGTCAGCACATTTACCATATAAAGTTCATCTAATATATTTTTTATAGACGAAACAGGGGTTTCAGGGTTTAATATTCCACAAGCTTTCATGCCTAATTTTTTAATTTCCTGTACAGTACTAATAAAATCCTTAGTAGATTCAACATGTACAGCTGCAATATCCACACCTATGTCAGCCAAATCCTTTAAATATCTCTCAGGCTCCATTATTGCTAAATGCACATCTAGAGGAATTTTTGTTTCATTCTTAATTGCTTCAATTACATATAACCCCATGCCTATATTATGCACAAATGTTCCGTCCATAACATCGCAATGCAGCATATCAACCTGAGCATTTTCAAGTCTCTTTAATTCCTCTCCCAATTTTAATGGATTTCCACACATTATTGATGCGGCTACTTTTACCATTGTTACACTTCCTTATTTTACTTCATAAGTTAATTTTCCTTTTCCGTAAACGCCTTCCCAATCACTTACAAATTGGTCAACGCTCCAATCAGTTAATGGATGTGATAATAGACCATCCATTATATCTGCATTAACTGTCACTGATTGACCGCCGACTAAAGCAACTTCATGTACCTGCTGTACATTTTTGAAAGATGCTGCTAATACTTTAGTGTCTATGTTATATATTTTAAATAAATCAACTATTTCTTTAACTACATTAACGCCGTTTCCACTAATATTATCTATTCTATTTACATATGGTGCAACAAAATCAGCCCCTGCTACTGCAGCCATTAAAGCCTGATCTGCTGTAAAAATAGCTGTTGCAGTTATTTTTATTCCCTTTGCTTTTAATATTTTCATTGCCTTTATACCTTCTGGAATAACAGGTACCTTTATATATAAATTGCCGCCTATAGTTTTTTGTATATACTCTGCTTCTTTTACTATTTCATCTGCATTCTTGCTGACAGCTTGAACATGAAGCATTTTATCTTCACCTATAATTTCTCTTATTTCCTTTAAAATATCTAAAAAGCTTCTTTTTTCTTTTGATATAATTGTTGGATTTGTTGTTACTCCACTCATAGGATATAAATCAAAAGCTCTCTTAATTTGTTCTAAATTTGCAGTGTCCAATAAGTATAACATAATTTATCACCTTTCCCTATATAATTAATATTTTTAGTTTTACCATTTATCTGATTTAATAATACTACATAAATTGTGAATAATCAAGTACAAATATATAAGATTATGAACAAACATTAATAAACAGTTATGCTTTACAATGAATTCAAAGTAAAATATAATTAAATATATGTAATGCTGAATAAATGTAAACAAATACGAAGTGGATAGGTGATATTATGTTTATAGAAGAAAGACATGAGAAAATACTAGATATACTAAAATATAAAAAAAGAGTAGAGGTTCAGGAATTAAGTGAACTATTTAATGTATCAGAGGACACAGTAAGAAGAGATTTAAGAATAATGGAGCAAAAGGGTAAAGTACATAGAACTTATGGAGGAGCTATTTTACCTGAAAAGGTTAATAGCTATAAAGATTTTACTGTTAGAGAGAAGATTCAAACTGATGTTAAAGAAAGTATAGCTACTATAGCTGCTTCCTTTATACAGGAACATGACACTATACTTTTAGATGGTTCCACCACAGTGGCAAAAATTATCCCACTGCTTACAAACTTCAAGGACTTAACGGTTATCACAAACTCAATTGCAATTTCACATGATATTATTATTCATTGCCCAAATATAAAGCTTTATATAACCGGCGGACTTGTAAGAAATGATGTGGCAAATGTTATAAGTATTGAAGGTGTAAATGACATTGGAAAGCTGTATGTAGATAAAGTATTTTTAACGGCTCTTTCAATTTCACATAACGGGGAGCTGACTACTCCAATTTTAGAAGAAGCTCATATCAAGGAAGCTATGCTTAAGGCTGGAAGGGAAATATATATATTAGCAGACAGCAGTAAATTCGGTCAAAAGTCTTTAGCTGAATTTGGAAAGATAAAATCAGAATACACAATAATTACAGATGATAAATTATCTGATGAAATAAGAGAAGACTTTAAGGATCTACTAAATAGAGGTTTAAAAATAATAGGTAAAAAAGCTTAAAATAGGAGCTGCCATTACAGCTCCTATTAATCAATACTTTTAATTTATAAAACATTCTTATTTTTCTGTATTTGATTTTTCCATTGACAGCAGATGTGCTTTAACTTCAAGTCCACCTGCATATCCAACTAGTTTCCCATTTGCTCCAATTACACGATGGCATGGAATAATAATAGCAATAGGGTTTTTATTATTGGCCATACCAACTGCACGGCAGGCCTTTGGGTTTCCAATTTTCTTTGCAATTTCACCATAGGTAAAAGTTTTTCCGTATGGAATCTGCTGCAATGCGTTCCAGACTGTTTGTTGAAATTCCGTACCTTCCGGCATAAGTGGAAGATCAAAGTTTTTTCTTATGCCCAAAAAGTACTCCTTTAGTTGTTGTGCTGCTTCCTTCAGCAAATCAGTTTCCTTGATTTCAGTATCTTTTGGCTGGGGATCATCATTAAAATATAAATTGGTAATTGCCTTACCATTATCAGCTATTCCTATTTTTCCAATTTCAGTATGGTAAAAATAAACATTCTTCATAATCATTACCTCCAATGAGTTCAACGCTATACTAACTCTACATATATTTTACTTCATTAAATTACTCTTGTCTTGCAAAAAACTATTATAGTTATAATAAAATATAATTTTACTTCTTATATTACAATATTTATTATCACACTTATACAGCATAAGTAATATTATATATTGGCCGCTGCATATTATTAAAAATACATCTGATTGTAAATAAAATATTATGGAGGATATTTATGATTAGTAATTTTAAAAACAAATTCTGGCTTAGCAGAATTATATTTTTCCTTTTAGTTATTTCTCTTGGAATATCAGCTTTAGCAGGCTGCAGCAAAACAAAGCTGACTTCTAATTCTAAAGTTCAGATTTATAAAAGTGCATCTCTAGGTTTGTCCATTACCTTTCCCGCAAGCTGGAGTGACAAATATACTGTAAAAGAAACAGCACAGGGGATATTTGTTTATTTTAAACCCACGAAAAAAGTAAGTGATAATGCTGGACTATATTTCTGCATTTTAAAGAAAACAAAAGACTTGAATGAATCCATGTATGACTCTATTAATGGCAAAAAAGAAGTTAATGTAAATGGTATATCATATTTCTTAGGCGGTCCTACAGATGTGAATTTTCCAGAGGATCATCCAGAGTTCAACACTTTTGTAAAATTACAATCACAGGTTCCGGACATTATAAATTCAATAAAGCCATTGAATTAAATAAAAGAGTGCATTATTCCCATTTAGGAATTAATCCACTCTTTACTATTAACTTCTTTTATACTTATGCTGAGGCCTTCCTATCTTGCCGTATTCTACTATCCTTTCCAGCTTTCCTTCCTCTGTCATGTATTCAAGATATTTTCTAACTGTGACCCTTGCCATACCTATTTTTTCTGATAGGCTTTCCGCAGTAAAATAATTTTTCTGACCTTTTTCTACCTCGTCCCATATAGAATTATAGGTGTACTTGTTCAATCCTTTAGTAAAATTATCCTCACGGGGCAAACTGCTGCTGCCCATTAATTTGTCTAATTCCATTTGCTCTATTTCTTCATCACTTTTGAATTTATCATATCTGTCCTTGTATTGAAATAAAGCTTCTTTAAAACGTTCAAAGGTAAATGGTTTTATAAGATAATCAATAGCTCCATATCTAAAAGCTTGCTGCACACGTTCTAATGTTTTATCTGCGGTAATTAAAATTACATCAATTAAGAGCTCTTCTTTTCTTATCCACTTCAGAAGATCTATTCCATTTTCATTAGGTAGAAACACATCCAGTAATATTAATTGAGGTTTTCTAGCCAAAATATATTGTTTTGCATCAGTTAAATTTGATACTGCCTTATATAATGTAAACCCCTCTACTTTATTTAAAAATTTAGAATTTATTTCTCTTACCATTGGATCATCTTCTATAATCATAACTTTAATCACAATTTAACCTCTTTTCATAGGTATATATATATCCCACTCAGTTCCATTTTCTGCTTCTAAATTTATTATTCCATTAAACTCATCAATTATTTTTTTTACAATATACATGCCATGTCCTCTCTGACCTTCTTTAGTTGTAAAACCCTGAGTATAAATTTTATCCCTGATTTCTTTAGGAATTCCAGGTCCATTATCCTTTATTTTTATATTTAATCTTTTCTCATCATCCTGTACTTTTAAATGCACTTCACCTGACCCATCATTTTTAACAGCATCTAAAGAATTTTCTATTAAGTTTCCTATTACAGAAACAAGCTCCTGAGAGGTCATATATTGGGGAAGTTTTGTAAGTTTAGAATCTTCATCTATGGTTAATTTAATTCTTACTTCCTCAGCTTTGTTATACTTTGACAATAATAAAGCAGAAAGTGCAACGTCCTTAATATTTTTATTTAAAATATCACTTATGTTATTTCTGGTATTAGATATATCTGATATGAATTTTAATGCTGAATCATATTCCTCAAGCTGTATAAGTCCAGAAATAGTGTGAAGTTTATTCATAAATTCATGGTTCTGGGCTCTTAATGACCATGCCATTTTTTTAATGCCGGTAAGTTCCTCGGCTAGTTTAGTTATTTCCGTTAAATTTCTAAAATTAATAACCAGTCCTATAACCTGATTTTTATTGTTTTTTAAAGGATTAAACTTAGATAATATGTTCACCCCTGGTCTTGCCTTTACTTCAATGTTTTCCATAGGCTCTCCGCTTGTTAATACTTCTGGTGCTCTGCTGTAATCCACAAGTTCAGTTATATCTTTCCCTATATCCATTTCCTTTAAATCTAAAATATTCCCTGCTTCTTTATTAAAAAATGTTAATTTTCCATCTTTATCTAATAGTAATACACCTTCTTTTATATTTTCTAATATAGTTTTCTTTTGTTTTAGTTCAAGTGCAATTTCCTCAGGCTCCATACCAAATATAGTTTTTTTAATGCTTAAAGAAAGTAAAAACGCTCCCGCTGTGCCAATTGCTAAGCTCAAAATTATAAATGGTATAAACCTTTTTAACTTTTCAATTATCAAGTTATGAAAATTAACAGAAAGTACTCCTGCTGTTACTACCCCCACCTGTCTGCTGTTATTATATACTGGAACAAAAGCCCTGTATGATACTCCAAGACTGCCCTTTGCCTGGGATACATACTGCTCTCCCTTTAGCAAAGCCCTATTTTCATCCCCTCCCTGGAACCTTTTACCTATGTTCTCCCTTGTGGGATGAGTCTGCCTTATATCATTCATATCCAAAACCACAATAAAATCCATACTGGTTTCTAATCTTACCTTTTCAATTTCAATATTAAGTTTATCATTAGAAATGCTGGTATCTCCGCTTAAGTACTGCTTTACTATATAATTTTGTGATATAGCATTGGCAACATCTAGTAAATCTTTACTATACTGCTCCGTAATTAACTTTTTCATCTGAAAGTAGGACAAAATAGTTATATTAGCTATAGATATGGTCATTACCAATATTACAATTAAGGTTATCTTCTTCCTTAGCTTCATTTATAATTCCTTTCTTGAATTTATAAGAATTCAACTTTTCCAATATCCATAAAATATTTAGAAGCAACTGCTGCAATATTATTATAAATATTAAAGAACTCCTAATCAATATACATTTCTGTAATATTAGGTTTGTTAAATATACAACAAAGTATTCTTAATGACCACAATATGTTTTTAAAGTTTAAAATATTTTAATAATCAAAGGTTGCTGATATTATAATCTCATAACAAACGATTACAAAACTTTAAATAAAAAATGAGGGGAGATATGAAAATGAATTATTTTGAGGAAAGCTTAAAATTACATGAAAGGAATATAGGAAAAATAAATATAACATCAAAGGTGAAAGTTACAACAAGGGAGGATTTAAGTTTAGCTTATACTCCTGGAGTTGCAGAACCATGCAGAAAGATTCACGAGAATGAAGAAAACGTTTATAAGTATACTTCAAAAGGAAATCTAGTTGCAGTAGTTACAGATGGA
Organism: Clostridiaceae bacterium; assembly: GCA_029256485.1. The sequence goes on along the minus strand of JAQSXU010000052.1, from coordinate 9,254 downwards.
ACAGCAGTATTAGGTTTAGGGGATATAGGCCCTAAGGCTGGATTGCCAGTTATGGAAGGTAAGTCAATTCTATTTAAAGAATTTGCAGATGTTGATGCATTTCCAATATGCTTAGACACAAAGAATGTTGATGAAATAGTAAAAACTGTAAAGCTTATAGCTCCAGGATTTGGTGGAATTAATCTAGAAGATATTGGAGCTCCAAGATGCTTTGAAGTTGAAGAGAGATTAAAGAAGGAACTTGATATACCTGTATTCCACGATGACCAGCATGGAACTGCAATAGTTGTTCTTGCAGGGATAATCAATGCTTTAAAGGTAGTTAATAAAAAAATAGAAGATATAAAAGTTGTTGTAAATGGTGCAGGAGCTGCAGGAACTGCTATATCTAAACTATTACTTTCATCAGGAGTTAAGAACCTAATTGCATGCGATAAGGTGGGTATTCTTTACAGAGGAATTGAAAATGTAGATGATGCTAAAAAAGAACTTGCAAACATAAGTAATCCAGATAACATTAAGGGAAATTTAGCTGATGCATTAGTAGGTGCAGATGTATTTATAGGAGTTTCAGCACCAGGAATAGTAAGTCAAGATATGGTAAGAACAATGAATAAGGATTCTATATTATTTGCTATGGCAAACCCAACTCCAGAAATAATGCCAGATGATGCAAAAGCAGCAGGGGCAAAGGTAATAGGTACAGGACGTTCAGATTTCCCTAACCAGGTTAACAATGTGTTAGCTTTCCCAGGAATATTTAGAGGAGCTCTAGATGTTAGAGCAAAGGAAATCAACGAAGAAATGAAAATCGCATCAGCATATGCTATAGCTTCTATGATTAAAGATGAAGACTTAAATGAAGACAATGTAATTCCATATGCATTAGACAGAACTGTTGCAGCTAATGTAGCTGAAGCAATAAAAAAGGCAGCTAGAGAAAGCGGCGTAGCAAGATTATAAAATTAATAAAAAATAGGAGGTATAAAAATGCAAATTCCATTAAAGAAAACAATTGATAAAATTCCAGGCGGTATGATGGTTGTTCCACTTTTTTTAGGAGTATTAGTTAATACATTTTTCCCACAGTTTTTAAAAATCGGCGGTTTTACAACGGCATTATTCAGTTCATCAGCATCATCAACAATTTTAGCTTGTTTTATGTTCTTAATAGGTTCACAAATTAATTTTAAATTAGCACCAAAGGCATTAAAAAAAGGTGCACTATTAATTACAGGAAAATTTATAGTAGGTGCTGGTATTGGTATATTTGTAGGAAAAGTTTTTGGACCTGCCGGAGTATTAGGTTTATCACCACTTGCAATCCTTTCAGCATTAACAAATTGTAATGGCGGATTATATGCATCTCTTGCTTCACAGTATGGTGATGAAACTGATGTTGGCGCTTATGCTTTATTGTCTTTAAAAGATGGTCCGTTCTTTACATTAGTTGCATTAGGTGCATCAGGACTTGCTCAAATTCCTCTTAAGGCACTTGTAGCAGTATTAATTCCAATAGTAATAGGAATGATTTTAGGAAATATTGATACTGATATGAGAAAGTTCCTTGGAAGCAGTAAATTATTATTAATTCCATTCTTCTCCTTCCCATTAGGTGCAGGAATGAATCTTACAACAATTGTAAAGGCTGGAGGCCCTGGTATATTATTAGGAGTGATAGCAGCCTTTACTGGAGTAGGAGCTTATATACTTCTGAAGTTATTTAAAGAAGAGCCTATAATTGGACTTGCAACAGGGTCAACAGCAGGAAATGCTGTAGCCACACCAGCTGCTGTTGCAGCAGCAGATCCAACATTAGCTGCTATAGCAACAATAGCTACTGCACAAGTTGCAGCAGCATGTGTAGTATCTGCTATCGTTTGTCCATTTATTGTTTCTTATACATTCAAATTACTTAAAAATAGTAAATTAAAAAGACTAAATAATGAAGCTGCTGCGTGAAAAAAAATCATTAATAAATTAATAAATTAAACACGGAAAAAATATTATTCCGTGTTTTTTTATTTATCTACATTGAAGCATTTCTTATTGCTGTCCACTCTTCTATAAAGTTCTTAATTTCAGTATAAATTTCATCATAAAATTTAAGCTTGTTATCTAATGCTTCTATCTGATCTTGGGAATTAGTTCTAGCAGAAGATAACTCCTTTATCATATCATTAAAAATATTTTGATAAACACTTGTAATTCTGCTGAAAATTCCTTGAATTTGTATATTGTATTCATCTATACTGTTACTCACAATTTTCTTAAGAGAATTGTAGTAAGCATCATATTGAATACTTCTTATATATTTAATATAATCACTTTTAATTGTCCTAAGCTGTCTGCTGTTTATTGAATATGCTCCAACTTTGACTTTTGTAAAAAAATTAACTAATTTTTCAGCTGCATTTGTCTCCATTTCTATACTCTCAAGTACTTTTTCCTTAACCACATCATTATGAATATCAACTTCAGGCATATTAAACAGCATCATTTGATTAATGTCTTTACCAACCTGAGGCACAGCTATATCAAAGTTTGTCAGATTATATTCTTTTCTAATTATGTCGCTGAAAGCGTGAACTGTTTCTTTCATGCTGTCTTCCACTTCTTTAATATGCTTTATCTTTTTATCAGCCTCATTGTTTAATAATTTCAATGAATTTTCAACTACATTTTTAAATTCCTCATTAAATGCTTTATTATTAATATCAAAGTCAATATCTTTGATTTTATTTTTAATCATCTTCAGCTCAGAAGAATTTTTCAGCATAAGCTTCATAAAAAACTCGTCAACTCTAGTTTCATATAAATCCAGCATACGACTCAATGCCTTATTCAAGGATATTTGTGCGCTGTTCAGTAGTTTATTTTCAAATTCCTTAAAGCTCAGCTTGTTTTCATTGTCCTGATTAATAAAGTTGAATTTATCTATTATATTATTAATCATATATTCTATTTCCTGCAGCTCATCGGATTTTTTGTTCTTGGCGGATACCAGATTGTTTATTGCAAAGCAGCTTGAAAGTTTGGTATACTTCTCATCTATTTCCCTTATCAACAGTCCATATAATTCAACATTTGCCTTTTGTACAGCTATATAGGAAGCATATTTTTTTAATTTTGGTATACCGCTTTTCTGTCTTAATGTATTTAAATCGTAATCCTCTAATCCATAAAAGCACTCTAATTTCTCCAGCTGATCATCTACAAAGCTTAATGAGCTCATGTCGGTTTTCCCAATAAACTTTTTCTTTAGATTTTTTAAACGCTGTCTCAATGGGTAACCTTTAAGACTTTCAATTGATTCTGTTTCCCCAGTATCTTTTAAAATATCACTATCAATTCTGCCTATTTTAATTAGATCAAAATATGATCTTGCAGATGTTCCCATAACGATAAAGCCCTTATACCCCAGATCAGAAAGTTTGCACCTTATATAATCTAAAAATCTGGCTGTAGATTTATTTTCACATTCACTAATGTACATTTCATCCAGCTTATTTACTACCACAATAAGTGAATAAAATTTATTATGTTTTTCAAACTGTGTCTTTATATTTTTGAAAAATTCCTCTTCATCCATGGTAAGATAACTGGAGTAGTTTATTAAAAACAGTATTACATCTGATTTTTCTATCCAGCTGTAAGCAATTCTTTTATGCATATTTTCACTATTATTATTTTTTGCTACAACATAGTTGCTGCCAGGTGTATCAATAATAGTAAAGGGTGCAATATCACTGCCTTGGCTGGAATAATATATTTCCATATCATCAATGGTATATCCATTAGCTTTATCATTTTGTGCTTTTTTAAATTCTTTGTATATATATTTATAAATATGCTGCGGACTTTTAAATAGCATATCATTTTTTCCATACAGCAGTCTTATATTATTGTCCTTGCTTCTTTTATAAATACAATTATTTGGAGTTGGCAGTTCAAAACTTGTGGGCGCATACTGCTCATTTAAGAAGGAATTTACTATGACACTTTTACCTGCTTTTTTAGTGGCCATTACTGAAATATTCAGTTCTCTCTCTCTAGCCTTGTCCAAACTTTTTTCAATTTCATACAAAATATTTAAAATGCCTTTCCTTTCATCTATAAAATCATTCTTAGTTCTTAAGTTCTGTACATTTCTTTCACTGTTAACTATAGAATTTCTCAATTTTTCATAGTTTCTTATAAAAGCATTTACTATTTTCCTATCTCTTTTTTCCTTTTCCATCATTACTTCAATATCAATATCCAAATATATGAAAGCCTGCATAACTTTACTTATTAAATCATTATCCTCTGTGTCAATTATAATCCTATTATCTTTTATTTTATCTTCATCCATGGCTTCTAGCAGTTTACTTAAAGAGGTAATGTTGTCCAGAATAGAACTATCTGTAATCTTATCCCTAACTTGAACTGAAACACTGCTAAAATCTATTTCTTTTGCTATTCTCAGATTATACAGCAGATTGTCATCCAGCTCCAGGTTTTCTATAAATTCATACAATGGCTCCCCATTATCTAAAATAAATATTGAATTGCATGGCACATTTTCCAAATTTCTTTTTATTACAGCAATATCTTTTCTACACCCATTAACTTTTATAACCTTCATACTTATTCCCCCATATTTTATGGTTTAAAATCACTATCCCCTTAAAGTAAATTCTACCTTAAGGGGTAATAAATCTCAGCACATCCTTCACTTTATACCACTAATAGCTTTTATAAGCTGCAGCGCAGCAGGTCCTATTACTATAATAAATATGCTTGGAAAAATTAAAAATAACAGCGGAAATAATATTTCTATTGATGTTTTCATTGCCGCTTCCTCTGCCCTTTGTTTTCGTTTATCCCTTTCATCTTCAGATTTTGATCTTAATATCTGTACAATGCCTGTTCCAAGCCTTTCAGATTGAACTATACTGTTAATAAAAGAAATCATTTCGCTGAAATTAAGTCTTTCCTTTACACCCAAAAGTGCTTCTTTTCTTGTTCTGCCAAGACGCATTTCCTCTAAACAGGTGTAAAATTCAGAACATAGTATTCCATTTCCCTTTTCTATGGTTTTATTTAAAGCTATGTCAAAGCCCAGTCCTGCTTCCACACTTATAGTTAAAACATCCAGAAAGTCAGGAAGCTCTCTCAGTGCTTTTCTGTATCTTTTCTTTTTTCTGCCGCTGATATAAAAATTCAGAGCCATAAAGGATAATAGAAAGCCTATTAATGCTAAAAGAATAATTTTGTACAAATCTAAACCCAGCAGTATGCCATAGGCACCAAACAGCAGAGGAACAGCTATTCTAATAATAGTATTTATAATATAATAATCTGCTGTGGTCATATTTAATGGATTACCTGCCTGTAAAAGTTTTTTCTGCAGTGCTATTTCATTTTTTGAAGGCAGTGTGCTGTTATAATAATCTCTTAGTTTATTTATTAAAGATCCCAGTGCTTGCTTAAGCCCGGATTTAGAATTCTTTTTTTCACTTATAGGCTTTTGTTCTGGAGATACAAAAGAATCTATTCTGCTTTTTAATTTATATTCACCTTCAAAACTTTTAGCTGCTGCAAAATATACAAAAAGTACTGCAGTAACCAGGAAAGAAAAAACTACCATACTCTACACCTCTATTTTTGTAATTCTATTGATTACTATACGCCCTACTAGTGCAAGCAAAATGCCAATTGATATGGCTAATTGTCCAGCAGTGTTTTTCAAAAAATCCGTTATATACTCTGGATTTAATAAATAAATAAACCCCGCAAGAAAAAACGGCAGGGCCCCTATAATTTTTCCTGAAAGTCTCCCCTGAGCAGTTAGTGTTCTAACTCGTCTTTCCAATTTTTTTCTTTCCCTTATGGTATTTACTATTATTTCAAGTATGCTGGATAAATTTCCTCCCACCTGTCTTTGAATTAATATAGCCCGTATCATAAGATCTAAATCCACACTGGGCATTCTAGTGTTTAAATTATTTAATGCTTCCTCCATGGTGATTCCATAATTCAGCTCATTTAGCAGCACATTGATTTCATCCTTTACAGGAGATTCACTTTCTTCAGATACAGTTTTCATAGCCTGACCAATGCTGTATCCTGATTTTAATGACCCTATTATAGTGTTTATCATATCCGGCAGTGCATCATTAAATTTCTGCAATCTGAGTTTTCTTTTATTCTTCAGCCATATCCCTAGATAAATATATCCCGATACAGCTGCTGGAATAGAAAGTAATTTTATGCTGACAAATAAGTACACAATGGCTCCAGTTATAAATGCTAAAAACCACTTAAGCATTACATATTCCTCAGGTTTTAAATTTACTCCTGCACTTATAAGTTCTTGATTTAATTTCTGCTGATTTTCACCTGGCAGTAGTTTTTTAAGGGTTTCACGGATAAATTCATTGCATTTTATTAAAAAGCTTTGCTCTGTATTTCCCGTGGTTCTTCCTTTTTTACCCCTTTTATATTTCTTCTTAATATCAAGATAGTAATTTAATCTTTTTTCTAAATTCTTATTTCGCAGCAAAAAACAATATAATAAACCTGTAACAAACATGAATATAGATATAAACCAAAAAATGGTTATTATATTTTCCAATTTTACCACTCCTCCGGGTTAAAAATAGATGCTGGTACGTGTATGCCATAGGCCTCAAAATCATCATAAAATTTTGGTCTTATACCCGTAGGAACAAAATTACCAACTACTTTTCCATTGGCATCAACTTTTTTCTGCTTAAAAGTAAAAATATCCTGCAGAACTATTACATCCCCTTCCATGCCTTGAACCTCAGTGATATTTACAATTCTTCTGGATCCATCCTTAAATCTTGTCTGATCCACAATTAAATTTATGGCACCTACTATCTGCTGTCTTATTGCTCTCACAGGAAGATCTACCCCTGCCATTAATACCATGGTTTCAAGACGAGAAATCATATCACGGGAACTGTTGGAATGTCCCGTGGCCAGTGAACCGTCCTGTCCTGTATTCATTGCCTGAAGCATATCCAGTGCTTCTCCTCCTCTGACCTCGCCTACCACTAATCGATCTGGCCTCATTCTAAGAGAATTGATTACCAAATCTCTAATGGTTACTTCACCCTTGCCTTCTATATTAGCTGGCCTTGCTTCCAGGGAAATAACATGCTCCTGAGAAAGCTGAAGCTCTGCAGCATCCTCAATGGTTATTATTCTTTCATTGTTTGGTATAAAGGATGACAGCACATTTAATGTAGTGGTTTTTCCTGAGCTTGTTCCTCCGCATATGAAGATATTAATTTTTGCTTTTACACAGGCATTCAAAAATACTGCCATGTCCCTGGAAAGTGTGCCGAAGTTTATTAGATCTTCTACGGTATATGGATCCTTAGAGAATTTTCTTATGGTAATAACAGGACCATTCAATGACAGCGGTGGAATTATAGCATTAACCCTGGAACCGTCAGGCAGTCTGGCGTCTACCATGGGACTGCTTTCATCTATTCTTCTTCCCAGAGGAGAAACTATTTTTTCAATAACCTGCATTACCTGGGCATCATCTCTAAACTTTACATCTGTAAATTCCAGCTTACCCTCTTTTTCTACATATACCATATCCGGACCATTAACCATAACCTCTGTTATTTCAGGGTCCTGAAGAAGGGGATTAATGGGTCCGTATCCTGTTATATCATTTATAATTTCCTGCACAATTTTTTTCATATTTACACGTCTGAAGTCGCCCTGATCTTTTTTTATAATTTCCAGGGTAATTGGTTCTATTTCAGAAACTACTTTATCTATATCCTGTTCATTTCCAAACTGCTCCATTATTTTTCTTTGAATCTTGCGCTTTAATTCTCTCTCCTTGCTAGCAATAGTAGCATGGTGTTTTTCTATTGTACCGTCATATAAAACAGCTTTTTTTTCTATCTGAATATTAGCTTTTTCCTCTTGAACCTTTTGTGAATTACTTATTCTATTGAGTAACCCCATACTATCCTTCCTCATTTATATTTTATTTTATCAATGTATTTTACTTTATATTGCTTGATAGCCTGCCAGCCAATTCTTTAACATCCTTACTGATTTTTTCTTTAGGTTTACTGGTTACAAAGGGAATACCCATTGCAAAGGATTTGGATACTATTTTTGAATTGTTACATATAAAAACAGCTCCCCTTACATCAAGCATGTTCTGAACGTCACCTGCTTTTATGATACCCTGTGCATCACAGCGATTAATAATTACACTAACTTTGTTATCCATTTTCAGCATGCTGGATGTTCTTAAAAATGTTTTTGTATTCTTTAATGCTGCAAAACTGGTATCTGTTACTACAAAAATCTTATGAGCCATTTCCATAAAAGTTAAATTATTTTCACAAAGTCCTGAAGGCAGATCCACAATTAAAAAATCATGCTTCTCTAAGATTCTGCCGCAGATATTTTTAATATGTGAGGATTTTATTAAATCACTCTGTTCAGGATTTGCAGGCGAGGATAAAACATCTGCTCCGCTGCTGTGTTTATCAAGGTAATATGAAATTTTTATGTTTTCAGGAGAATCCAAGTCATGTACTAAATCACTTATTGTAAAGGATGGCTGTATATCCATGGCAAGATTTACATCTCCAAATTGAAAATTACCGTCCATAATACATGTGGAGAACCCCATATCTGCAAGTTCAACAGCCGTATTTACAGAAATTACAGTTTTCCCTACTCCCCCTTTGCCGCTTGCAAAAATAACCATTGTGCCCTTTCCTTTTTCAGTTTCAGCTTTAAAAGTTTCATCTATCTGCATTGGTTCCCCTCCTCATATTTTAAGGTGCCAGCTGACTTCTGAGAACAAATTTAATATCTCCCTTTTCATCAGCATTAACAATTTTAACTATATCGTCAGGCTTTAGTTCCACTGTAACTGAAGTATAATCTCCATTTGATTTATCATTTTGAGTCAATTTATCTGTGGTTTTTACAGCTGTATCCTTTTCAGTAATTCTCTTTCCCACAGCAAGCACTCTTACATTGGTGAGCAGTGTTACAGTCTGAGGGTTATTTTTATCACCTGTGGTGGAAACCACATCCACATAGTTCTCAGGATTAATTAAGCTGGACACGGACTCCACATCTGTTACTCCTATGGACACTGCTCTGCAGCCGTCCTTTATCTTTCTTGTTATCTGCTCAGTTTCTTTAAACTGATTGGTGAATCTGCTGGCAAAAAGTACTTCTCCAGCCTTCATATC
>JAQSXU010000244.1 GCA_029256485.1 Clostridiaceae bacterium | reverse complement strand
AAGTTGTTTATCTATAATGATAAGGAGACACACCAATAGCTTATGGTGTGTCTCCTTACTTAGTTAAAATTATTTTTCGTTTGCATCTACCCAGTCTTTTGCATTTTTTACCTCATCTTCACTGGGTATAGTCACATTAGAAATTTCCTTTGTTTCATCCACATCTGCCCATGCAGCAGTGTTATGTTTCTCAATAGGCTGATTATTTAGATTCTTTTTATCTGTGTTTTTAACCATATTATCACTCCTCTGTTAGTAAGATGGTACACTTTAAGTTGTGCCCTTTAGCTTATTATGTGAAAGATATTAAAATCTATTATAAAAAATATAAAAAGTAATTAAATAATTTTGAATTAAATGGTGATATTAAATTTGCGGGAAGATTTTTAGAGAGGGGTGCTGCATTTGAAACAATGGATAAATAAAATAACATACCCTTTGTTATTTCAAGGGGATCTTAAACTTAAAGATTATTTTGAAGGATGGTACTATAAACAGGTTTCAAAGGACGAAAGAAAAGCTGTAATTTTCATACCTGGCATTAGTTTATTTCATAATGATGTAAATTCCTTTATTCAATATATAAATATTAGTTTAGATGAGAATAGAGAAAAAATCATAGAAACTGGATATGTTAAATATTCAATGAGAGATTTTAAGTTCAGCAATAATCCCTTTATGATACAAATAGGACCAAATATTTTCTCAGAATCAATGATTTCCATTAACATATCAGATAAAGGTATGAATGTAGAAGGAACATTGGAATTAGGTCCTTTAACACCAATCAAAAAATCAGTTTTAATGCCCAATATAATGGGTTTCTTTGCGTATATTCCCAAAATGGAGTGTTATCATGGCATTGCCAGCATGAATCATGTAGTTAATGGAGTGTTAAAGATTAACGGGGAACAAATAAATTTTAACAGTGGGAATGGGTATATTGAAAAAGATTGGGGAACATCATTCCCAAAGAAATACATATGGATACAGTGTAATAATTTTAAAAATGAAAACACAAGTTTTTTTGCATCTATAGCATTTATACCATTTATGAAAAAAAGCTTTTTAGGGCACATATGCAATTTAGCAGCTAATGGAAAAGAATATAGATTTGCAACTTACAATAACAGCAAATTCAAAATAGAAAACATAACTGATGAAAATGTAACATTGTTATTTGAAAACAGTAAAGGAAAATTAAGAATAGAAGCAGATTTAAAAAAGCATGGACAGTTAATTGCACCAAAATTGGGAGAGATGAATAGAAAAATTAAGGAAGGATTTTCAGAAAGGGTTAAAATTTATTTATATAATAAACACAATGAAATTATATATGAAGATACAGGGACTATGGCCAGCATTGAAATTGTTGGATTTAATTGTAATAATGTTGTATAAATTTTATTATTTAAAAAGGCTGTTTCAAAACTAGATAATCAGTTTTGAAAAGCCTTTTTGTGTTTATGACTTATAAATTAATCTCTCCAGATATGCCACATTGAATTATTTCTTCCTCTGGCAAATACATCAGTTCTGTTTGGTCCCCAGGATACTGCTGCCGGATCAGAGGTTATATTTCCTCCCAGGTTGCTCCAGGCACTCCATCTGGTTCCGTTCCAGTTTGAAGTAATGAGCTGATTATTGGGCCCCTGAGCAAATACCTCAAGTCTGTTAACACCCCTGGAAGAAACTGCAGGAGCTGAAGATATATTCTGACCCATGTCCTCCCAGCTGCTCCATCGGGTACCATTCCAAAATATGCGGAATAAACGGCTATTTCTTCCTCTGGCAAAAACATCAATTCTGTTGTTTCCCCAGGAAACCGCAGCAGGAGCAGAGGTTAAACTGCCATCAAGACTTTCCCAATCACTCCAGCGGGCTCCGTTCCACCATTTATGATAAAGAGCATTATTAGTACCTCTAACAAAGGTATCTAATCTGCTAGGACCCCAGGAGGAAGCTGCAGGAGCAGAAGTTAGTGTACCGCCAAGGCTTTCCCAGTTACTCCAGCTTGAGCCATTCCAGAATATGTGCCACATTGCATTGTCTGTTCCTCTGGCAAAAACATCAATTCTGTTGTTTCCCCAGGAAACCGCAGCAGGTGCGGAAGTCAATGTACCTCCAAGATTCTCCCAGTTGCTCCAGCTTGAACCATTCCACCATTTATGGTAAAGAGCATTGTCAGTACCTCTTACGAAGGTATCAAGTCTATTTGGTGCCCAGGATGAAGCACCAGGAGCAGAGGTTAAAATTCCACCAAGGTCCTCCCATTGACTCCATCTGTCAGTCACTGGAGGAGCAGCACCAAGGTTTCTCAAGGTAAATTCTATTACTTCTCTAAAGGTGCTGGTTATTACACTATTTGGTACTCCTGCAGCACGAAGAGCTGCAAATATCCATGAATTACTTCTTCTAAAACCATTAAATATTGCTATTGTTCTTTGATTTATAGTGCCGCTGTACTTTGAAGCATTATCTATGGTGTAGTTAATAGCTATCCTGAAATAAGTATCAATAGTTCTTGAATTTATGCCATATCTCTGCAGATTCCTTTTAAGCTCCGGCCTTTGCCGATTCAGCATTGCCAATATCCTGTTTACCTGCTGCTGTGGAGCTCTAACCTCATCCGGATAGTTATGTTCAAAGTCATCAAGGTCTCTCATTTGTTCATTTAACATTGGACAAATTGGCTTATCCATGCAATAAGGACAATAAAAATATGGACTAATATACATTTAAAACCTCCTGATATTATTTATGCAAAAAATACTTACCAGTTATATTTTATGAATAAAAATTAAAATGTGTTACAAGGCAAAATTGGGGACGGTTAATAAATAATTTAAATGTAATAAAAATTTAATATTTATCATAATATTAAAGGACAAATAAAAGAACTTTAAATTTATTTATATGGGAGGTGATTTTTTGATATTGATAAATATAGATTACAACACAGTTATTTCAGAAAACTTAACTGTGGCAGATACCTATTTTAAAAGATTAAAGGGACTTATGTTTACAAAGGAGCTTCCCTCACAAAATGCGTTGCAGATTATTCCCTGCAGTGAAATACACACCTTTTTCATGAACTACAGCATTGATGTTTTATATCTTGATGGAAATAACAACATTGTATATATGGATGAAAAGCTGCAGTCGGGTAAAATAGGAAAGTATGTTAAAAATGCCAGATCAGTAATTGAACTCCCAGCTGGAAAAATAAAGGAAACAAATATTAAGGTTGGACAAACAGTACAATGCATTAACAAATTAAAGTAAAAAATTAGTAATAAAATTAATGAATAATTAATACATATAATATGCATGTGTATATACTTCATAAAAACGCATGTAAATTAGAATTATATGGAGGGGTACTTTATGTTAAACAAAATTAAAGGCTTAGTAAAAGAGGAACAAGGACAAGGAATGACAGAGTATGGGCTGCTGTTGGCAGTGGTAGTGGTTATAGTAGTGGCTGCATTAGCAACTTTTAAGACTAGTATTACTGCGCTTCTAAAGAAAGTTACTGATGGATTAGATGCAGTTATACCGGGTTAAAAAATTTAAATTATTACTAAAGGCTCTGCCACAATGCAGAGCCTTTAAAACAAGGAGGAAAATATGTTACTTGATGGAATACTGATTTTAGTTTTAATAACATGCTTTATAACAGATATAAAGCAGCAAAAGATATATAATAAGGTTATTTTTCCTTCACTTGCTGCAGCAGTAATTTTAAATATATGGTTCAGCGGTTTTGTCGGCGTTAAATTATCATTGCTGGGTTTTGCTACAGGTCTATGTATTCTATTAATTCCGTATATTTTAGGTGGCATGGGGGCAGGGGATGTGAAGCTTTTATCTTTTATTGGAGCAGTAAAGGGAAGTATCTTTGTACTTAATACTGCCATATATATGGCACTTATTGGCGGTGTAATTGCTATTCTGGTAATAATTTTTCAAAAACAGACCATAAGCTCTATAAAGACATTATTTACATGGCTTATTTCATTTATATGCGGTGTAAAATATAAATTACAATTTCCCAATTCCCATTTCTCAAAAAAATATCCCTATGGTACAGCAATAGTGGGAGGTGCAGTGATTTGTCTATTATTCAAGGGTGTATGGATCATATGAAAAAGAAAAAGGGTCAGGCAGCTGTGGAAATTGCACTAATGCTGCCAATTCTTGCACTTCTATTATGTGGAATAGCTGACTTTGGAAGAATACTTTTTGCTGCAAATAATATTAATATGGTAAGTCAGGAAGCTGCAAGGTATGCATCGTTTAATAAAACTAATGATGAAGTTAAAGCACTTGCGCAGACTAATTGTTCACTAAGTAATTTCAGTAAAGATAACATAAGCATAACTCCTGGTGATGCACCACGTGTAGCTGGAACTAATGTGAAAGTAAATATAAGCTATAACGTCAACTATATAACTCCTTTAATGCAAATTATTATCAAAAGTTCTTCTTTTACAGTTAATGCTTCATCAACAATTCGCGTGGAATAGAGGGGGTAAATATTGTGCAGAAGTTGACAAAGTTTAAGAGGGATCAAAATGGCAGCGGATTATTTCTTTGCATTTTTGTCTTGTTTTTTATGCTTGGTGTAGGCGGGCTTGTAGTTGATATGGGTATTGCCTATAAAGCAAAGAGTGAAATGAGAAAAGCGGCTAATGCAGCGGCATTATCCGGTGC
>JAQSXU010000243.1 GCA_029256485.1 Clostridiaceae bacterium | reverse complement strand
CGTATTTTCATCCACTTTTGATAATACTCATAGCTTTGCTGTTTATTGGATTCTGCATTTTCGTCAGATAACTCCTTCATAAAACTCTTATCTACAAATGTAGTATGGCCATTCCCGTCTGTAGTGTAAAGGCATTGGTAAGTATGATCTATTGAGCATACCACGTAACCATGGCTGGCAAGTTCATTATACAGTGTCTCATTGCTTGTTTTAACCCCTAATGCACCATGAGAAAAAACGATCAAGGGATAAGTTCCATATGAATTTTTAGGATACCACAGCTCAACATTCAGTTTTCTATTTTCTCCAGTATTAGTGTAGGTTTCAATACGTTTTGTATCCGTGTATGTATAAGTAATAGTATCAAACTGATATTGGCCTGTCCCCTTTATTACCTTATGCTGTGGAAATATGATTGAAGGTAAAGTTACCACAAAGATAAGCACCATCATTTCTATTGCTTTCATAACAGCACTTACAGCTTTATATTGCTTTTTTCCCTGCTTTTTCTTAATTAATCCTACTGTGCCCATTATCGCTAGTAAAAACAACAATGCAGCTAAAGCATAATAACGAAAACTCCATTCAATTACTGACAGAGCAGTAAACAGCGCAAAGCTCATAAATACAGCAATTCTCACAATGTTTCTTACTTTTTGCTGATTAGACTTTGTAATGATGCAGAAAGCAAAAAATATCCCTTCAATAATAATGGCAATTAAGAAAATAAAAATGCCCATTTTCTTTACCTCTCAATTTTGGTTTTTATATTGGAATCCATTTAAAATTAATTCTATACACTTAGTAATATTCCTCTATTTTTATTATCATACTATAATTTTTTCGCCAAATAAATTACATAAAACAAAAATGCCCATTGGGTATAACCCCAGTGGGCATTTTTCTGTAATTAAATCACATTATATCTTTTCAGCAAATCTTCAATAACCGTCCCCGAAATTTTCTTCAAAGCCTTCTTTTCAGCCAGTCTTGCCATAAATGGAAGCTTCATATCAATAAGTTTTTTGCCATCCATCATCTTTGATGTGGAATTCAAAAGTACTCTAACATCATAGCAGGAGCCGAATACCTCAGGTACCCCTCTGTCAATATTAAGCAGGGTGTATACAGACTCCATAGCTGTTCTTACTGAATATTCCGTAGTGAATACTGTGTCTCTCACAGTATCTGCAAACTGTCCAAGGAAAGCAAAGTTAACACAGCCGTCTGGAACCACCTTTGGTCTGTCTCCTTTTGTTCTTGGCATAAAGAAGGCAGTTATATAGGGCATCATGCATGGAATACAGTGAGCTGAATTTTCTGCCATGTCATGAATTTCTGATTCAGGTACTCCAAGATGATAAAGCCATTCTTCTGTGATTTCTGCACCAGTGCATTCTCTCATTGGTTTTTTAATATAGTCACCAGGCACATCAGTGAATAAAGAATATACCCAAACAACAAGCTGGTTTTTAGGCTGTTCCTTAAAATGAGGCTGACGGTTTAAAGTGTAGCTCATAAGCCATTTTGAATCCTTTATGGTTATAATGCCTCCTGTAACTACCTTTCCGCTAAAGGGATCTCTTTTGCATATCTTTTCAATATAGTGAGGGATTCTGTCATCAAGGGTGGTAATGGTGGCAGATTCCCAGTTGGTGGCCTTTGTATCGGTACAGAATTTATCTGGATGTCCAAAGGAAGGATCCTGCTTTGCAATGTTTCTCCAAAGTTCCCAGCAGCCCCTTACTGAACTATTAAATACAGGTGCATTATCATCATCACCAAGAGAGGAATTTTCAGTACAGCTGCCATTTGTAACAAATACCAGGTCATCTTCCAAAAGGTCAATTGCTTCTTCCTTTCCGTCTCTCATGCACACAATTTTTGTGGCCACCTTTTTATCTTTCTGAATATCAAATAAAACATTTGTAACCATGGTATTATATTGAAAATGAACACCATGAGCCTCAAGATATTTAACCATTGGAAGAATTAATGATTCATATTGATTGTACTTTGTAAATTTTAAAGCTGAAAAATCAGGAAGTCCTCCAATGTGATGAATGAATCTCTGAATATACAGCTTCATTTCAAGAGCACTGTGCCAGTCCTCAAAGGCAAACATGGTTCTCCAGTAAAGCCAGAAATTTGATGAGAAGAATTCCTCTGTAAATACTTCATTAATCTTCTTGTCATATAAATCCTCATCACGGGTCATGAAAAGCTTCATAATTTCCATGGAAGCCTTATCGCTTAAGCCAAATCTTCCATCAGTATGAGCATCTTGTCCCCTATTTACAGTTGCCCTTATTAGAGAATAATTGGGGTCTTTCTTATTTAACCAGTAATATTCATCCAGTACAGAAGCTCCCTCTGTCTCAAGGGAAGGAATTGAACGGAACAAGTCCCATAAACATTCAAAATGATTTTCCATTTCTCTTCCGCCTCTTATTATAAAGCCCTTCTGACTGTCCTTTATGCCATCGCAGGCTCCTCCAGGAACACTTAACTCCTCCAGAATATGAATATGCTCTCCCTTCATTTGTCCATCTCTTACTAAAAAGCATGCTGCAGCCAGAGATGCTAAACCTGCTCCAACAAGATAAGCTGATTTTTTATCCACATCAGCTGGTTTTTCAGGACGAGCAAATGCTTCATAATTACCATTACTATAATACATAATTTTTTACCTCCAGTTTTTTATCTCTTGACTATATGATAAAAAAAAACCTGAAGGCTCTCAATAGACAATATAAGCCCTGTGTTTAAAACTTGTACACAGAGCTCATATTGTAAAAAATTTATGCAATTGTACCTATTTGTCTAAATATAGTTGTACCTATTTTACTAAGTATTCTAATTAAAACACAATATAAGTTAGGAAAGATATAAAAGATTCTTAATATCATCCACCTTATTATGGAAATACTTTTAATATTATTTTCTTCAAATTCATTAAATTTCTCATCATACTGTTTTTTTAACTTATCCATAATACTTTTATTATATTTCATTTCATACTTAATTCTATAATAGGCAATTTGTATATTAAATAAATATCTAAATTCTGCTAAATAAGCCAACTCCTTATTATTTTCATTTTTAAAAAAAATGATTGCTTGTTCTAATGCTTCTAATTTTTCTAGTCTTTTAATACTATAATTGCTTCCAGTAATACTGTTTGACCTTTGAAGATAATAATACAGCTTGGCATCTGTTACCACAATTTTAATTGATTTATATAACAACTTATAAGTCACAAATTCATCTTCATGATATTTCCCAACTGGATAGTAAATATCATGGAATAAACTTCGTCTATATAATTTACAACAAGCAATAATCATAATTGATTCACTTTTTTCTACAATTTTTTTTACCGCTTGGATATTAGTATATAATGTTATGTTGTTGTCAATGCTTTTCTCTAATACTTCCTTGCCTTCATAAAATAACTCATAGCCACATGTTGATATATCTGCCTTATCTTCTAAAATATTATTGTACAGTATTTCTAACATTTTTGGATGTATAAAATCATCACTATCTATAAAGGTTATATAATTACCTTGTGAAGCTTCAATTCCTATATTTCTGGCAGAAGATAAGCCTTGGTTCTCTTGGTGTATTACTTTTATTCTGGAATCTATATGTTTGTATTCATCACATTTACTTCCACTATTATCATTGGACCCGTCATTTACTAAAATCAATTCAAAATCAGTAAATGACTGTTGTAAAATAGAAGAAATACATTTATCCAAATACTTTTCTACATTATATACTGGAACAACAATACTTATTTCACTCATTTTTTATTCTTCCTATAAGTTTTTTGTAATTTCTAATAAACATCATAAGCACCTCTTGAAATTCCTCTTCTCTATTTAAAACAATATAGTAAAATAGATTTGGCACAACTAAGCATATTCCTATTTTCATTAAAAAAGTAATAATTGTAACCTCACTTATCATACTAACACACAGCCATGTTATAGCTACACTTATAATAGTTAAACAAAAGCCTTTTATTTGCCCCGTGAAATATATCTTTACAGAACATCCAAATTTATTTTCAATCAATAATTTCGGCTCATACCAATAATAAGTTGATAATGCAGCAATTGAAGTTGCTAATAAAACACCAAATATACCAAACATTTTCCCTAGTAAGAGAGATAAGAATATATTTATCCCAGCAGCAAGAATCATAGCATGTTTAACTCTTTCAAACATCCCTGAAGCCATTCTAAATACTCTTATTGAATTCATAGTACAAACTATATAGTAGTTTATTAGTAATATAATTAATATCTTCAAATCAAACAAATATTTTTTACCAATCCATAAAATAATAAAATCCTGCAGCAAAATATATAGACAGGTTGTTGTAAAACCTGCAATCCAGAAATTTATTACCTCTGCAATTTTAAACAGTCTATACTGGTTTTCAATATTTTGTTCCACAATAAGATTTCCAATACTAGCTGTGATAGATGTATAAACAGTATCAACTAAGCCCATAACTCCGGCAATTATAGCATTATAATTTGAATAATATCCCACCCATACTGTTCCAACTAACATTGAAATTATAATATTATCTGTTCCAGTAAGTAACGACTGTGCAAAATTATATCCAAAAACCTCTTTAATTTTTTTTAATATATGTTTTTTTTCTTTCAATGATATACTATTATATTTATCTTTGTTCTTAACA
>JAQSXU010000242.1 GCA_029256485.1 Clostridiaceae bacterium | reverse complement strand
GCCATAGTGCTTTTCAACCTATATGCTGATATTTCTGTATCCTCTAACCTTAAATTATCAATATTTATATTTTGAAAAGATAAAACCACATTAAAAAGTGATACTTTCTTTATATTTAATTTTTCAATTATGTTCTTAAGATCATAGTTTTGATTTTCGAATGCTTTTAAGGAATTTTCCTTAACTTCCTTTAAGAACTCCCTAAAACTACTATTCTTATTTATTTTATTTCTTAAAGGTAATGTATTAACAAACATTCCTACTGTATCTTTCAACTCTTCAGAAGTTCTTCCCGCTGCTGGAGTTCCTATTATTAGATCATCTTGACCAGTATACTTATATAGAAGCACATTATATGCTGCCATATAAAACATAAACTTTGTTACTCCTAAGTTATTTATAACTTGATTTATTTTTAAAGTTAATGCTTCATCCATTTCAAATGTTAATATATCTCCTTTAAAACTTTCAGCTGGTATCTCTTTATAATCTGAAGGCATATTTAATTTAGGAATTTCTCCTTTAAACATATTAAGCCAACATTTCTCCTGATCATCTAATAACCCATTTCTATATAAATTATTTTGCCAATTAGAAAAATCCTTATATTGAACTTTGGGCATTACAAGTTTTTCTCCATTATATAATGAAGATAGTTCTTTTGTTATTATGCTTATCGAAACTCCATCTGAAACTATGTGATGTATATCTATGAGTAATATTGATGCGTCATCAAATTTGATAAGGTTAACATGGATAAGCGGTGCTTTACCCAAATCAAATGGTTTTATAAAATTTTCAATTTTAATTTTATCTTCATTAAATTTACTATTTATTTTTATATGCTCAACTTTAAAGTTCACTTTTTTATGAACTTTTTGAAATATATTTTCATCAAGCACATGAAAACTTGTCCTTAACGATTCATGCCTATTTATTAATTCATAAATCGCCTTGTCCAATCGGCCATTATCAAAATTACCTTTTATTAAATATGCAATAGGTATATTATAGTTTGTACTATTTAAATCTATTTGATTTATTGCATATATTCTCTTTTGCACTGCTGATGCTTCATAATACTCTTTTTCCTCTACTTTCTCGATTTCATTAAAATTAAAAGCTTCCTCTACAGACATAATTTTTAAATATTCTGCTAATTCTTCTATGGTAGGCTTATTAAATACATCTGTAACAACAACTCTCCTCTTAAATTCTTTATGAATTTTAGAAACTAAATTTATGGCCATTAGTGAATTTCCGCCTATATCAAAGAAATTATCTTTTATTGATATCTCTTTAAGATTAAATATCTGACACCAAATATCTTCAAGTTTTAATTCAATTTCACTCCTAGCTTTTATAAATTCAGTATCCTTTTGTGATAAATCAGGGCTTGGCAATGCTCTTTTGTCAATCTTCCCATTACAATTAAGAGAAAATTTTTCAAGCTGTATTATATATGAAGGTATCATATAATTAGGCAGTTCCTTTTTTAAAAAATCCTTTATTTCTTTTGATGAAACCTTTTCTTCACTTAAAACATATGCACATAAATATTTATTTCCACTTTCATCATTTTTATCTATTACTACAGCTTCTTTTATTCTTGAATATTGTAATAATTGTGCTTCAATTTCTTGCAGCTCTATTCTAAAGCCTCGAATTTTTACTTGATTATCAATCCGTCCCATAAAGGATATATTTCCATCTGGCAGCCATTTTGCAAGATCACCAGTTCTATATATTTTTTCTCCATTTACATAAGGATTTTCTATAAATTTTTCTTTCGTAAGCTCTTCGCGATTTAAATATCCATCTGCAATTCCATCTCCACCTACACATAACTCTCCTGGAACACCTATTGGAAGTAAGTTGTTGTTCTTATCCATTATATAGGCAGTTGAATTAGCAATAGGCTTACCAATTGGTATTTGAATATTTTCATCCCATTCTCCGCTTATAGCATAAGTAGTTGAAAAAGTAGTGTTTTCAGTTGGTCCATATCCATCAATTATTATCAAATCCTTATGAGCCTTTTTTAGCTTGCTTACAGAAACAGGCGAAACCACATCTCCACCAGTTAATAAACATCTTAATGGCTTAAATAAATTTATATTTTCTTTACATAATTGATTAAATAATGGTGCGGTAAACCAGGATATTGTAATTTTATTTTCTCTTAAGTAACCTTCAAGTAATTCTGGATTTAAAATAACATCTTTTGATTCTACAAATAACTGCGTTCCATTAAGAAGAGCTCCCCACACCTCAAAAGTGGATGCATCAAATGCAATAGAGCCTGTTTGAAGTATTCTGTCATCTTCTTTAAATTCAATAAAGTTAGTATTCTTAATAAGTCTGATTACATTTTTTTGCTTTATACATACTCCTTTAGGTTTTCCTGTAGAACCTGATGTATACATTACATAGATTAAATCATCTATAGTATTAATCTGTTCTAGATTATCTGTACTTTCATTTAATATCTCTTCATCCTCATAATTTATTGTTTCCATATAATTTTCAAATTTAAACTTATCTAATGAACTCTTTTTTCCTAAAATAACTCTGCTTCTAACTTCTTCTAACATATAATCTATTCTTGATTTAGGATATTCTCCATCTATTGCTAAATAGGCTCCTCCACTTTTTACAATAGCCAGCATTCCTATAATAGTTTCTAAATTTTTGTCACATAATATTGGTACTATGCTGTTTCTTGTTATTCCTCTTTTTCTTAATGCAGCTGCAATTTGATTTGCTCTTTCATTTACCTCTCTATATGTTAAAGCTTTACCTTTTGACACCAATGCAATTTTATCCTTAGAGGCATCAACTACTTTTTCAAATAATTTACCTATTGATTCATTTTTAGGATATTCTTTTTTCGTATTATTAAATTCATTTAATATAAGATTTTTCTCTTTTTCAGAAGCTATCTGTATTTCTGAAATTTTTATATTAAGATCACTAATAATCTGCTTTGCAATGCACTCCATACTATTAACCATTTGTGTAATTTGCTCTTCAGTGTAATCTTCTATTCTGTACTGAACTTCTAACTCTATATTTTCATTCTTTTTTAATTCTTTAATAAAAATATGCAATGGAATATTTGTGTATTCTTGAGCAAAAATCTCATTACTAATACTCATATTGTAATTATTTTTTACATTATAACTTTCAAATGAAAAATAATTTACACAAAATTTAAATAAAGAATCAACTCCCCTTTTCTTTAGTTCTAAATCCTGAGCCAATAAGTCATAAGGATATTTTTGATTATCATAACAGCTTTTGAGTTCACTATTCAAATAATTTAAAAATTCATTAAAACTAATATCATCTTCTAAATTTATTCTTAAAGGCATAATTCCTGTAAACATACCTATAGTTTTCCTTTGGCGTTCATTACTTCTATTAAAGCAGGCAGCAGCAAGTGTTATATCATTATCCCCGAATATCCGGCTCATATATATACTTGAAATAGAAATAAAAAATTTATTTAAAGTAATGTTATGTTCCTTCAAAAATTCTTTAAGTGTATCTCGCAGCTCACTATTTAATACGAATGCTTTTGTTTTTGATTTGATAATTTTAGGATTTATATATAAAGAATTTGCGTTTAGATTTGAAAATTTTTGGTTCCAAAATTGCTTATTTTTTTTAAATTCTTCAGAACTTAAGTATTCTCTTTCATCAGCTATAAAATCTATATATGAATTTTCAAGATTAGAATCAACAATTTGATTATTGCATAATTGTTGATATATATTAGAAAGTTGTTCGAGTAATAAATTACAAGACATACCATCGAAGATAATGTGATGTATAAAAAAACATACTCCCATTCTTTCATTATTAATTTTATAAATAAAGAACTTGAATAGTAGTTCATTTTGTCTGTATAGACTTTTCATACCTTCATTCATACAAAATTCTTTAAGTTCTTTCTCAGCATTATTATTGTATATTGTAAAATCTAAGAAAGGTATATTAATAAATTTGTATTCCTCCACGTATTGATATAATTTTCCTTCCTCTTCACAGAATTTTAACCTTAATGAATCATTTTTTTTAATAATTAGATTTATTGTCTTCTCTAATAGATGAATATCTAAGTTACTACCAATATGAATTTTTGATACAATATTATGCATTGGTGTATTAGGAAACAATATCTCATTGTACCAAATTCTCTTTTGTGGATGAGTTATTTCAAATTTTTCATTAACATTGTTCATAAAGAACACCTCCAAATATATTATTTTCCTAAATGTATTACAATCCATCTCTAATATTAGTTGCAATTTTTTTCATTTTTTAATCTTTTTTATAATTTTTCAACATATTGGAATAATCCTAAAATATTTCTTACTTATACGAAACAATTTTTAACAAATTAAAAATATATATAAGTTATGTTAAAAATTTTAGAATAATTCATTAAAATTACTATTTTCTTGTGAATCACTACTTTGTAAGGTATGGAAGGTGTTCTAAAAAAGTTTAATCTTTCTTCCTCAATTTTAAGAAAAAATTCAAACCTAATAAATTTGAAGAGGCTATCGTAATGACAGCCTCTTCAAATATATTTATATTAGTTATTTGTTAAAAGTTCTTTATCTGGTGTTACTAAAATCTTAACATGTTTCTTTTTTTCTGGACCTGTTAGTGCTCCAAAGCCTTCCTCAACTATATCATCTAAATGTATTTTCT
>JAQSXU010000241.1 GCA_029256485.1 Clostridiaceae bacterium | reverse complement strand
CCGCAATTAAACTAGCTTCACTCATTTTTTCTCTTGCCTCTATATCTTCACCATTTATATAAGCCTTTTCTAAATATTTAAAAACCAAAGAAGCCGCATGCAGAGCCATGGCATCACAGATTGGCTGATGATACTTACTCCAAAATCCTTCAAGAGCATGAGATAACACATCAAGACCTGTGGATGCTGTTATTTGTTTTGGTACTGTCAAAGTTAGTGCTGGATCCACAATGGTATACTCTGGATAAAAATTTTCACTGGCAATAGGCGCTTTCTTACCGATATAAGGATTAGTAAGTACAGAAACTGATGTAACTTCACTGCCTGTACCAGCGGTAGTTGGTACAGCTATAAGAGGAATATGTTCCTTCCCAAATTTCTTTTCCTGATTATGGTAAGGTACTATGGAATCCTCTGTTTTACATAGACTTGCCGCTGCTTTTGCACAGTCTATAGGACTTCCACCTCCAAGGGCTAATACAAATTCAATATTATTTTTTCTTATTATATCGGCACAGTTATCAACGTTATCCACTGTAGGATTTGGTACAATATCCGAAAAAGTTTTAGTTATTAATCCTTTGGAATACTCTAAAATCTTTTCTGCTACCCCATTTTCAGCAAAACTGGGACCGCACACCAAAAGTCCATTTTTATAATTTAAATCTTTAAGAATATTGTATAAATCTTTAATTTTATCAATTCCAAATATTATTTTTACAGGTTGTTTATAAAACCAATCCACAGTATCACCTTCTTTCTGATGTTTAAATTTTATAGCAATAGTTCCACTGCATATCTTTTTAAAATTACTTAATAGTTTTTGTCTTCAATTCCCTGAACTTCTTTATATGCACCTTTTAAAAACTCCTGTCTCCATTCCTCAAGTCCCTCTGTAAATTCAGTATTCAAAAAGCTGTCAACTATATCTAGTCCAAGTTCTAGAGCTATTATCCACCCACCCAGTGTAAGCACATTAGCATTATTTATTGCACGGGATTTCTTTGCTCCGTAAACACTTTCCACTACAGCGGCATAAACTCCTTTATGCTTATTGGCAACTATGGACATTCCCATTCCTGTTCCACAAATTAATATGCCCTTTTCAAATTCTTTATCTTGAATAGCCTTGGCAACTATAGGTGCAACTTTAAAATAGGGAAGTGGTTCATTGATATCTTTCGTACCAACATCTGAAACCTCATAACCTATAGATCTTAAGTGTTCCTTTATAGCTTCCTTAAGTGTAAAACCTGATTTGTCAGAACCAATTATTATTTTTTTCATATATAAACCCTCCAATTTTTTATGTTAGTTTATTTTTGGTTAAATCTTTCATCTTGACGCACCCGCGGCAATCCTTCACTTTTTCACCGAATCAGCCTAGTGAAAGTCTTTAACTGGTTAATGAGTAAAACTCACTTTCAGCTACAAAATTAGCTTTTAACTGCCCCACTTGTAATACCGGATATAATTCTTCTTTGGAAAATTAGTACAATAGCTATAACTGGAACTGTTATTATGATAGATGCTGCTGATACCTGACCCCAGGGTACATTGTACTCTCCCTGAAGCATGATTATACCTACTGGTACAGTTCTTATATCTCCATTTGTAGCAAAAATCAATCCAAATAGGAATTCATTCCATGCTGTTATAAAAACCATTATAGAAGTAGTAAATATTCCAGGTGTTACAAGGGGCATTATTATTTTTAAAAATATTATAAAAGGCGATGCTCCATCAATTTTTGCAGATTCGTCTACCTCTTTAGGTATATCCTTGAAAAAGGCTTGAAGATTCCAAATGGCAAGAGGAAGAGCAAAGGTAATATAGGGAAGTATTAGTCCCCAATATGTATTAAGTAATGATATTTTTCTAAATATTACAAATAACGGGCTAACCAAAGCTATTCCAGGAAAAATTGATACTGAAAGTACAAAAGCCAATATAAAATTTTTACCTTTTATATTAAGTCTTGCTACTGCATAAGCACAAAATAAACCTATAACTAAGCTTATCACAGTTGTAGCCATGGAAACTATAAAACTATTCAATATATAATTTAAAAACTTGGTTTGAGTAAAAATGTATATATAATTTTCCAGATGTATTCCCTTTGGAAGCAAACTCATATCCGAACTATTTAATTGTGCAGAACTTCTTATAGATATGATAAATTGCCAGTAAACCGGAAAAAGCAGTACTATAATCACTAAAACTACTAATATTGCAAAAAATATCTTATTTCTGATTTTAGCATTCATCTTTAATCCTCCCTACTTTTACTCTTCATTTCTAGAACTTAAAAGCTTAAGATAGGCTAAACATAATATAAATATTATGACAAAGGACAGCATTGCAACCGCTGAACCATAGCCAATATCCAAATTATTAAATAACTGTTTATATGCGTACATTATAATGGATACTGTTGAGTTTCCAGGACCTCCTGAAGTCATTCCATATATGGTATCAAATATTCTAAGAGCACCAATAATTCTAAAAAGCAATACAACAATGACCACATTCTTTATGTAAGGTAACGTTATGTTCCAAAATTTTCTAAAATAGTTGGCTCCGTCTACATCAGCTGCTTCATAAAGTTCTTCCGGAACAATCTGAAGTCCCGCTAAAAGCATTAAAGCCATAAATGGAAGTTGTTTCCAAACATCAGCTATTATTATAGCCCACATGGCATATCCTCTTGTTCCAAGCCATACTATAGGGGCTTTAATTACATGAAGATTCATAAGTACTTCATTTATTATGCCTAATTTATCATTAAACATAAACTGCCACATTAAAGCAACAATAATACCTGGTATAGCCCAAGGAATAAGTATAGAAGTTCTCACCATTCCTTTCCCTTTAAAATTGGTATTCATAATAAGTGCCAATACAAATCCTAAAATCAATTCAATTATTACTGAAAAAAAAGTAAAGTAAAAAGTATTCCATAAACTCTGCCAAATTACTGGATCTGCACTCATTTTTATATAGTTTTTTAGTCCAATAAATTTAGTTGCATCTGGATTTTGAAGCTGCATATCATAAAAGCTATTCAAAAAGGTTTTTATGATAGGATATATTGTAATCAAAATTATTATAATTAATGCTGGTGCTACCATTAAATATCCTAATCTTTTTTCAGAAGAATCCTTTTTTTGCATATTTTTTTTACTGTTAGTATTATTAGGAGTAACTGTAGCTTCAACATTTTCTGTTAATTGACTCATTCTATAATTCCTCCATATTATTTTTTAAAGACTATACCAAAATTAGTTATTTTATCCTTATATCATCAGTAAGGCAAATCATTAATACTTTATTTCTTATACCAAATTGAAGCAAGTTCTTAATTCAGGTGGGGATTCTTTTATCCCATCTGAATTTTAGAACTGCAAATACATGACTTACTTGGCGTTGAACTCCCACTTGAAGAAAAGCAGAGAACCAAAATCTTCGATTTGGTGTGAATCGCTTTCACAGAGTGCGTAGGAGACTTACGCTAAGTTAGTCAGGTGAAAATAAATTTTTAGTATAGTCTCTTTATTTTTTTATTTATTACTTATTATGTCATTCAATTCCTTTGCAGCCTCTTTCACTGTACTATCTACAGGAGCTTCACCAGTAACTGCTTTATGCAAATTAACCTGCAAAGCATCTGATATTTTTGCATAGTATGGAGAAACCGGTCTAGGTTTTGCAACCTTTAATATAGGTAATAAATCTTTATATTGTGGGAATTTAGCTAACACATCTTTATCAGAATATAAACTTTCCCTTGTAGACATATATGAACCTTCAATAGCATTTATTTTCTGTCCTTCATCACTTGTAACAAACTGAATAAATTTCCATGCCTCTTCAGGATGTTTTGAATTCTTATTTATGCCCAGATTCCATCCCCCTAACGTAGCTCCTGCTTCTGTTCCATCTGGTCCCATTGGCATCGGTGCTATTCCTACTTTATCTTTAACAGCTGATCCATCTTTATTAACAGCTGTATAATTAAGTGGCCAGTTTCTCATAAACAAAGTCTTTCCCTGTACAAATTGATCTGTACAATCCTGTGGTTTATATGTAACTACACCTTTAGGAGCAATATTCTGATCTATTAGACTTTTCATTATTTTTACTCCTCCAATTGCCTGTGGTGAATCAATTACAACTTTTCCTTTACTGTCAACAATATTTCCTCCATTACCAAATATGAATTCAGAAGCGTTGCAAACTATCGCTTCATTTTGAAATGCTTGAAATAATATTCCCTGATTTATACCATTTTTACCTATGTTATCTTTACTTATCTTTATTAAGTCATCCCAAGTTTTTGGAGGTGTAGGTACTAAATCTTTTCTATAAAACAATACTCCTGCATCTGTAGAAAATGGCACTCCATAAATGCTATCTTTATATTTTACAGAAGCAATGTTTCCAGGGAAAAATCCCTTTTGCTGATCTTCAGTAAAATATTTATCTAAAGACAGTAACCATCCTGCAGATGAAAATTCACTTGCCCATACTACATCCATAGTGACTACATCTATACTGTCATCTCCTGTAGATAATGCAGTTGTATACACATTGTGCTGTTCTGTTGATGTAGAAGGTAAATTCTCGATTTTAACTTTTATATTGGGATTTTTCTTTTCAAATTCTTCAACTATTTTCGAAGCAGCAGGAGTTGCATCCTGACCTCTTTTCCAAACTATAGTGACTTGTTTATTTGAATCTGATTTTTCACTGGAACTCTGTT
>JAQSXU010000240.1 GCA_029256485.1 Clostridiaceae bacterium | reverse complement strand
TCTTTCTATATATGTCTTACACAGGTTTATTACCTTTATATTTATTAAAGCATTTCCAACAAGTAATTATAGTAATGTATATATTTTATATGCAGTGTTGGCTTCAGCTATAACATTGACTGTTTTGGGAACAAATTCAGTGAATGACGGATTTCATGTAATAATAAATAAAATAACAATTTACATGAAAGATATCTTAATAGTTGATAAAAATCATAAAAAATATAAATTGAGAAAATTTACAGCAATGCTGCTTTTTACATGTTATTTGATGATACCTATGGTGGCAGAGCCAATCAAGGCTTCGAGTACTTTATCAGAAATGCAAGAAAGTAATATTATTCACGAGGTAATGACAACTGAACAGATAAATGCTATTGAAAACTCTGTTTCTATAGCTTTTGTGGGTGATTTGATTATGCTCCAGAAGCAAGTTAGAGGTGCGTATGATGAAAATACACGCGAATATTATTTTAGCTCTATGTTTGAATACGCTAAAAAATATTTAACAAATGCCGATATATCTATAGGTGTA
Organism: Clostridiaceae bacterium; assembly: GCA_029256485.1. The sequence goes on along the minus strand of JAQSXU010000240.1, from coordinate 4,249 downwards.
TTTGAAGGCCCTATGGCAGGAAAAGATACAGGTTATACCGTAGGTAATTATGATGATGGTTTGCCGCTTTATTTAAATTATCCTGACTCCTTTGCAAAAGCAGTTAAAGAATCAGGAATAGATTTGGTATCAACAGCTAACAATCACTTGCTGGACAAAGGTGATACTGGAGCATTAAGGACTCTTGATGTTCTTGATACAAATGAACTGCTTCATGTAGGCTCGTACAGAGATTCCAAAGAAAAGGATTCTGTTATGATTTTTGAAAGAAACGGAGTTAGAATAGGAGTATTAGCCTATACATTTGCAAGCAACGGATATAGTGATGAATATTTTATAAATGAAAATCCTTCAATAACTTCAATAATAGTTGCACCTGACAGCAAATATTTTAAAGAAGTCAAAAACCAAGTTTTATCAGATTTTAAGAAAATAAAAGAAATGGATAATCCACCGGATTTAATTTTGGTTATGCCACATATGGGAACTCAGTTTATTCATAAAACGAATAATTACCAAGAAACATGGAATGAAATTTTTATTAACGCAGGTGCAGATATTATATTTGGAGATCATTCACATGCGGTACAGCCGATAGAATATAAATCAGTAAAAAACAAGAACGGAAGTCAAAAAAATGCAGTTATTGTAAATTGTCCTGGTAATTTTGCAAATTCATATGTAGAACATGACGGTGATGCAACATCAATTGTAGAAATTTATATTGACCCAATTTCAAAAAAAGTTATTGCTGCTTCAGTAGTACCGATGTACACACAAGCAATAGACGAGTTTAATTACAGGGCGTTGCCTATATATGATATATTAAATGATGATTATTTGAAAAATGTGATAAGTCCATTTGAAATGAAAAGGGTTAAAGAAGTTAACGAAATAGTAGTCTCGGTTATGATTGGAACAAAAATTTCATTAGATCAGGCTCAGGATAAGTATTATTTGTTTCCAGAAGGGTACTTTAGGCAACCAACAGAATCAATAGAAATAACAGAAGAAATTAAAAATACTGAAATTTACAAATTAATCAATGATTCAAAAACCATATGCTTTGTCGGAGACAGCATAACTGCAGGCTCAAGAAACGGAGGCTATGGTTGGTATGAGCCTCTTATGGCTGCTTTTAGAGGAAAAACTGTTTATAAAGAGGCATGGGATTCGGCAACTACCAAAACCTTGTTGGAAAATTCAGATAAAATTGCTGAAAATAAAGCTGATTTATATGTTATAGCTATCGGCACCAATGATGTTAGATACAGAGATAAAAAAATATGTGCGATGGATTCCAATTCATATGTAATAAACATAAAAACTTTAATAGAAAAAATAACTACTATAAATAAACATGCTAAATTTGTTTTAATAAGTCCGTGGGGGGCTCTAAACAATGACCCATATTCAAAACTTGAAGTTGAAAAAAGAGATTCAATGTTAAAAGAATACGGAGAGAAATTAAAAATACATAGCGAAAAAAATGGTTACTTGTTTGTTGATGCTAACGAAGCAATATATAATGAGATGCTGAATTCTTCAACAGAAAAATATATGCTAGACCATATTCATCCTAATGCAAATGAGGGTATAGAACTGTATAGTAAAAAAGTGCTTACAGGCAAGTAAGATTTGAACAAGTATAAAGTTAAGTTACAAAAAGTAATAATTTTGTATATACATTGGTAATGTATATTATATAAATGATAAAAGCGCGAAATATATTTAAAATATCAGGGATACGTTTAAAGCAGTAGCAGTTTAAGATAAATAAATTACTTAATTGTAAAGATATTTGTAGCTGGTTTGGTTTTAATATGGAGCTATGGTATTAAAAATTGTGATATTAAAAAGGGGTAAATATGGACAAACATAAAGTAATAATAATTGGAGCGGGACCGGCTGGATTGACAGCTGCATATCAACTATTAAAAAGTTCGGACATTAAGCCAATAATATTGGAAGAGTCAGAGTATGTTGGGGGAATCTCGAGAACAGCAGAATATAAAGGCAATCGCATGGATTTAGGTGGACATAGATTTTTTACTAAAAATGAGCAGGTTATGAAAATTTGGAAGGAATTAATGCCAATTCAAGGATCACCATCAAAAGATGACATAATATTAAACAGATTAATGGATTGGTCTGCTGGAGGGCCAAATCCTGAAAAATGCGACAAAACTTTTCTTATAAGAAACAGAGTTTCGCGAATTTATTACTTAAGAAATTTTTTTGATTATCCTATTTCTTTAAAATTAGAAACATTTAAAAATATGGGACTCATTAGAACAATTAAAGTAGGATTTGGATACATAGCATCTATACTATATAAACGAGATGAAAAATCCCTTGAGGATTTTTATATAAATCATTTTGGAAAACCGTTGTATGAAATGTTTTTTGAAGATTACACAGAGAAAGTATGGGGAGTGCATCCATCTAAAATTGCACCTGATTGGGGTTCGCAAAGAGTAAAAGGACTTTCTTTGTTCAAAGTAATAGTTTCATTTTTTACGAAAAACGTTACATCTAATTCGGAAAAAGAAACTTCTTTAATTGAACAATATTATTATCCTAAGTTTGGCCCTGGACAACTGTGGGAGACAATGGCTGAGGAAATAAAAAATATGGGAGGTAAAATAATTTTCAATACTTCTATAAAGAAAATTGATTTTATAGATGGCAATACAATCAATATTGAAGCTACTAGCAACGATAGTGAAAATATAAATTTTACTGCTGAAGACATATTTTCTTCCATGCCAATTAAAGATTTAATAAATGGTATGGGTGATATTCCTCCTAAGTTGGTGTCACAGATTGCTTTAAATTTGCCATACAGGGATTTTATCACTGTTGGATTACTGCTAAAAAAACTTCAGATTAAGAATAATACGAAAATAAAGACAGTATCAAATATTGTACCTGATTGTTGGATTTATATTCAAGAGGGAGACGTGAAGGTGGGAAGAATGCAGATATTCAATAATTGGTCTCCTTATTTAGTAAAAAAATTAGAAGATACTGTTTGGGTAGGCCTTGAATATTTTTGCAATGAAGGTGATGAAAAATGGAATATGACTGAAATTGATTTTATTGCTTATGCAATTGATGAACTCGAGAAAATTGGCATTATTGATAAGTCAGATGTTCTAGATTCCACTGTTATTAAAGTTAAAAAAGCATATCCTGCTTATTTTGGAAGTTTTAAAGACTTCGAAATTGTAAAAGAATATTTGAATTCAATAGATAATTTATACTGCATTGGCAGAAATGGTCAACATCGTTACAATAACATGGATCATTCTATGTTAACTGCTATAGAAGCGGTTAAATGTTATATTGATAATACTGATAAGAGTATAATATGGTACGTAAATGCCGAAGAAGAATATCATGAGACAAAAGATGCTGTCGCAAGCTAAACTAAGTGATTAAGAGGATTCAAAATTACTAATTATATTATGTAAAATTGAAATGAAATTAATGTATAATTGAAATGAAATTAAAATGTAATTATCGGAACTTATAATAAATATAGATACTAGCTATAGAAAAATAATTCTTTAATAATAGGTAATATAACAATCGGAAACTTTGTCAAAATAACATGAGATAAAAAATTTATTAATCTTTAAAAAGAAGGTATACAATGAATACGTTGGCATTGGTCATATATGTAATTTTAGGTTTATTAATAGGTTATTTAATCCCAGATATATCTTTGAAAATTATGGAATATAAAAAGGGCAAGGAGAATATAAAGAAGAGTGAGGGCTTCCTATTCTCAAAGTTGTGTAAAATATGCTTTTGTTTATTTAACGGAGTTATATGGGCTTCTACCGGATTACATATAAATAGCGTATTTGTAGCATTGCTGATTAGTATTCAAATAACGTTAGCGTTTATTATTGCATTTATTGATATAAATATTAGAATAATTCCAAATGAACTTGTTTTAACTATAATAATTTTGGGTATAATTTTTCAAACTATCAACTATGGTTTATATGGAATTATTGGATCGATAATGAGCATGATTTTTATTATGATTGTATTCACCGCAATAGCTGGATTTATGGGTTTTGGTAAAGTAGGGGCTGGAGATGTAAAGTTGGCAGGAGCTATAGGATTAGCACTTGGGTATCCACTCATTATTACAGCTATGGGAACTATGGCAATTGTATTGCTTGTATGCATTTTAGCAGGATTGGCTTTAAAGAAAATTCAACTATCTACTATG
>JAQSXU010000239.1 GCA_029256485.1 Clostridiaceae bacterium | reverse complement strand
GATGAGATGTGGAGATACCATGTCTTATTTTTATTTAACCTGTTATATTACTATGTTACACGATTCGACAAAATGATTAAGGGGTGGCTTTCTTTTTTGGGAGACTGCTAATAGCCCGTTAAAGAGTCAGATAATTTTTTATAATATTTTTTAAACTTTGGGAAGGGAGGTAATTAATATAAAATATGATGATATAGAATTTAAAGAAGACGATAATGGTAACAGTGATGAATTTAACCGTTATCTCTTATATAAATATGCTACAAAACAATTAATATCCACTGGATTAAACCTGAAACAAGCTGAAAAACAAGCCCAAGAAATGATAATATCCCATTCGAACAACCTATTTGGTAATAATTCCCTAGCAGTTCAATTAGCACAAGTTAATTTCGAATTCTTTTGTGTCTATTACCTCCAGGATACATTTATACCTAAAGATAATAATACAGCACGTAATTTAGCACCTGTTCATTTACAAATTTGGAAAGAGCTACAGAAAATGTTTATTGAAGATAAATATGATAATGAAGAATTTATACTCCCGAGAGGCTGTAGTAAATCTACTATTATAAATAAGACATTATCATGTTACATACATTGTTTCAATAAATCACGGTATACGATTGTAATAGGTAATAAAGAGGATGATGCTGTTCAATTTGTGGCAGATACTAGAAAAATATTAGGTAATAAATACATAGTTAAAAGTTTTGGGAAATTAATTGATAAAAAAACTAGAACAGTTAATAAGCAAGAATTAGAATTAACAAATAATTCCAAAATAAGTGCTTTTAGTTGGGGTAGTAGTGTAAGAGGTACAACTTACGGTTGTGTAGATGGAATATTCAGACCTTCTGTGGTAATTTGTGATGATGTATTAAGTGAAGATGATATATTATCAGATGGAGCAAAAGAAAAGGTACTAAATAAATATTATAAAGAAATTACAGAAGTTGGAGATTCAGTAGTTATAAGAGATGGAAAGAAAATTAAATCCGCAAGTAAATTTATTATTATAGGAACACCACTTGCTCCAGATGATTTTATTAATACTATAAGAGAAGATGCTACATTTAAGGTATTTCATAAATCAGTAGTTAATTTTGATGTAGATAAGTATTTTGAAGAAAATAAATATTGGCAACATTATAAAACTATATTAATGAATACTAAAATACCTAAAGAGGATAAAGATATAATGCTTAAAGAGTATTATTTAGAACATAAAAGAGATATGGAATTCCCTACAATATGGGAAAAATATGAATGTGACAAACTATCGCAAAAATACTTCAATAAAAGAACTGCATTTTTGCAAGAATTAATGTGTGATTGTAAGAATATAGGTGAAAAGTGGTTCAAATCTATAAGGAAACAATCTGTAAAAGAAATTGAATCCAATACATTTTTAAAAACAATGTTATGCGTTGACCCTGCAAGTACTACTGGTAGAAATAGTGATTATTCTGCTTTCGTAGTAGGGAGTAAAGCAGATAATGACTTTAAATATGTAAGAAAAGGTATTATAGAGAAGTTAAGCTTTAATAATTATTGCAATAAAGTAATTAAATTATTAAAGGATTATTCAGATATAACATATATCTATGTAGAAAAAAACACTTACCAAGGCAGTGATTTAATTAAAATAAAAGAATTAATTGCAAAAGATAATGAATTAAAAAGACGAAATTTTACATTTATAAATGAAATGCAGAGAAAAAATAAAGACCAAAAAATATCTGCAATAGTTGATGATGTAAATAGTGGATCTATCATATTTAATAAAGAAGATGAAGAATTCATAAATCAATTCAAAGAGTTTAGTGGACAAATGTATTCTTTACACGATGATAGCAATGATGCCGTTGCAGAGTTCGTACATAGAATTGATTCTATAGAAGTTATACAAAAAATAAAGATTTTAGATAGAAGAAAGCTAGGATTATAGGGGAGGTGAAATATTGATAGATAATAATTTATTAACACAATGTAAAACAGATTTTGATTTAAAATTACATAGATATCAGAAAATGAGAAGATATTATGATGGATATACAGATGCAATGCTCAATTATAAAATGGTTACTAAAAGATCTAACAATAAAATTAATTGTAATTTCATACAAAAATTTATAAATGAAGAAGCTAACTATTGCTGTGGTAATCCAGTAACTTATAGCAGTCACACCAATGATTCTAATATTATTGAAGATATAAGATTAAATTTTAAACATTGGAAAACAGGTCATGATAAAGAATTGTGTAAGCAGGCTCTTATATATAATGAAGCTTATGAGTTAGCTTATGTAGATTCTAATGGTTTATTTAATAGCCTTATATGTACACCACAGGATTCTTATATATTAGAAGATGATTTTGGAAACATAGAATTATTTATAAGATTCTTCTATAAGAAATTTGATGAATCAAGGACATTATATGCAGATGTTTATACAGATACAGATATCACACATTATACCTGTACTGGTTCAAGTTTTCAGTTGATAAAAGATTCTAATGTGGATGCAAATATATTTTCTAAAGTACCAGTGTCTATTGTTAGAGTGGGTTCTTATTATGAGAGTTTATATAAAAAGATAAAAGACTTACAGGATGCTTATTCTACCAATTTGTCAGATATTACTAATGAAATATCTGATTTCAGAAATGCCTATCTTAAAATAGTAGGTGCTGAATTAGATGATACAACACAAGATGAAAATGGTAAAACAGATTTAGATAAGATGAAGGAACAAGGTGTATTGAATTTACCAACTAAAGATTCAGATATTTCTTGGATTATAAAAAATATAAATGATAGCTTCATTCAGAACACTTTATCTACACAGGAAGATAAGATGTATCAACTATCAAGCCATATCAATCATAATGAAAAATTAGCTTCAAATACATCTAGTCTAGCTTTAAAAAATAGACTTATATCCTTAGAACAAAAATGTACTGATAACATACAGGCTCTTACTGATGCTATTAAGTTAAGATTACAGTTTTTATTTGAATATCTAAAAATTAAGGCTAATAAAAATTATGACTGGATGGATATAGATGTTAAATTTACTCCAAATATCCCTAGTGATGATTTGATGGTATCGCAAGTAATCAGCCAATTAAATGGTAAGCTTTCTATTAAAACTGGATTAAGTCAATTAAGTTTTGTATCTAATACTGATGCTGAAATGAAGCAAATTGAGGAAGAAAACAAGGCTACATCTATAGGTAATAGTTTGTTGAATAATGCTGGAAATCAAAGTGGTGGTATAAATGGCTAATATAGATAAACAGTATAAGGATACTATAGAACAAATTCGTTTAGATAGTGAAGATTATGCTGATTCTCAAATGCAAGATATATATAAGCAGCAGAATGATAAATTAGATGAAATATTAACTATTGTAGCATTGTTATATGTAAAATATGCTTTAGATGGCTTATTAAAACTAACACCATTTGAGAAAAATAAAATATTGGATGATATTAAATCTAAATTAACCGAAATAGGAAAAGATTTAGGTGAAACTGAAATAAATAAGGTCACAGATATATTGGAACAGACATGGAAAGATACATATTATAAAAGTGCTTATGTTATGGAAGGCTTTGGAATTAATATTGATACAAATTTTTCTATATTAAAGAAAGAATTTATAGATACAGAAGTAAATCGTGTTTATAAAGGAGAAATGTTTTCAGATAGAATATGGAAAAATAAAGCAAGTATGATAGATAAATTATATAGACTTATTAACGAAGCGAGTACAGGAAAAACTACAATAGATAAAATATCTAAAGAAATAAAAGATACTTTTGGGGTTACTGCTTATGAAAGTAGGAGACTTGTCAGAACAGAAGTTGCTAGAAATGCAGCGGAGGCACAACTTGAAATAGGTAAAAATTCTGGTTGTGAGCAAGTAATGTGGTCAGCTACTTTAGACATGAAGACAGCAACACTTGATGCAAGTTATGATGGTAAAGTATGGGACATTAATGAGGATCATCCTATGCCACCTTTACATCCTTTATGTAGATGTGTACTTTTAAATATTCCATATACAGGATGGATACCAAGCAAAAGATTAGACAATGAGAGCAGACAATTAATTGATTATCAAGATTATGGAACATGGTTAAAAAATAAAGGAATAAATGATAGTAGCACTGCTAATTAGTAGTGTTTTTTATTATGAAAAAATAAATTACAACGGGTTCTTTGTATGAAGTAGAACTAAAAGAACATATAAAAAAATTTTTGATGCGTTTCTAGTCTATTGAGGTTAGAAGGGCGAAAGGAGAATTTATAATATGGCAATTGAAAATTTTGATGAGGTAAAAACATATTTTGAAACAAATAAAGATGGTGAGGATGTTAAAGGATTCTTAAATGGATTTACAAATTTAGATGTGTTTAAGGAGAAAGTTAACAATGATCCAAACTTTAAAAGCTTTATGGACAGTGAGAAGGATAAACATAGTTCTAAGTCTTTAGAAACATGGAAAACAAATAACCTTCAAAAACTTATTGATGAGGCAGTTAAGAAAGCTAATCCACAGGAAACAGAGGAACAAAAGCAAATTAGAGAACTTACTGAAAGAATTAATGAAATTACCTAGTGAATTAGTGGATTATTTTATTGGACAAGATGAAGAATCAACAACTAAGAATTTAGAAAGCTTAGAGAATGTTTTAAATACTAAAGTTAATTCTTTAGCAGAAGAAAGACTCAAAGGCGGGTATAAACCACCAAAAGGTAATACAAATTTAAGTGCAAAAGAACAGGCACAAGCTGAAATTAATAAATATTTTGGATTAAAATAAATGACTTTTTGTAATTGTAGTCTTAAAAGAACAAGAAATAAAAAAATAAATTTATATAAGAAAGAGGTAATTTAATAATGGCAAACAATATAGAATACACAAGTTTATTTCAAAATGCATTGGATACACAGGCAGTAGCAGGAGCAACTTCAGGATGGATGGAAGCAAATGCTGGACAAGTTATATATAAAGGTGGAAAAGAGATAAAGATACCTAAAATTTCTATGAGTGGTTTAGGAAATTATGATAGA
>JAQSXU010000238.1 GCA_029256485.1 Clostridiaceae bacterium | reverse complement strand
TTTCATCAACATTAGATCCTAATTCATCATAAAGTTTTGTTAGCTCTTTTATTTTTTGTTCCCTAATAGTTATGTCCTTACCTGCAAATTTAACTGTTTCAACCCTCATAATTTACCTCCTATTGTGGCATTGTTAATGCTCCATTTCCCTTAAATTTTATTCCTAATTTAACTAGATCTTTAGGAGCAGTATCTACACTTATTTCTTCAATGTAAGCATTTCCACTATATTTTTCAGTGGTTACATTTTCGTCTACGTATAAATCTAGTCCTATTTCAGCTCCACTATCCACTGCCGATTGAATTAATTTCTGTCCAGGATCATCTGTTACATTGAATGAGCCATCAATACTACCATCCCATGCTTTTGTACCTGGAACTGAACTATCCCATCCACTATCTCCAAAATGATTAGTATCAACAAGTTTCTGCTTTATTGTTAATTTCCATGAACTCATTTTTTGGACTACCATCCCATCAGTTATTTCAATAAAATTTAATTGTTCAGTTGCATCAAATGTAGCCCCAGCAGTATGTGCGGTCTTGCAATAATATGTCTTTGCTGTATTTGTTACTAATGCACCAACTGTATAAGCTGTCCCTGTTGTCCATGCTGTGGCACTTGTTGTATCAATTCTTATTTTTATATTACCATTTCTACCTGTTTTTATTGCCATTCTTATACCTCCCTTGTTATTTTAAAATTACATGAAAATTCCCATCTATTTGAATTATCCCTGCCTAAGCCTACGGGTGGCTGGATATTTTCGATAAATGGGAAAGACACGGTATATCCGTTTAAAAAGTTTTTTATATTTTCTATCCTTGTCGAAACTTCTAAATAATTAGCTCCTCTACACATAACCTGAAAAGTTGGATATTCGACTATATTATTAAATCCTATATATGGGTTATATCCACCTGTAGCATAAAGTACAGTACATATATCAGGACTAGTCGGCATTGATCCTATAAACACATTTGTTATATCTTTGGTTTCGAGATATGACTTAATTTCTTCAAGCATTTTATCACTTTTCTTTAAAAGGTTGTTCCAAGTATTTAGCCTGCCCACCCTGAGGATGTTCGTATTCAGTATGTTCATGTTGGCTGACTGCATAAGGCTCTTCAAAACCTATTGTTGCAACATTATTTTCTATTTCCATACTAGCACTTCCACGTAAATCTCCAGTATCAACTGGCGCAAGTTCTTTAGCTTTGCCAAGTAAATCTAATGCAACATCATGAAGTGCTTTATCATTTACTATACCTACTTTTTTAAGAGCTTCATTAAAACCTTTTTCTAATTCACTTAAACCCTCTAAGCTAGCACTCATATTAAATACACCTCATATCCTTCAATAATGCCATCTAAACCATCTAAGGTTAATACCGATATAATAACTCTACCATCTATTAAATCATCAATCAGGACGGCATCCTTACAAAATACATTAGCTTGTGAGACAACTTGATTGCCTGTTTTGTCTCTAACCAATTTAATCTTTTGATTAAATTTACAATCTATTGTTTTATCATCATAAGTTGGCTGATTATAGTCATCAGTCCCAGTAACATGTCTCCATACTTTTTTATCTGTAAAATAATCCTCAATCATGCTATTATCACGCTCCCGGCAAGAAATTCTGTTAGTAATTCCTTTGCTTCTTGGGATAAAAATCTAATAGTATCACCTTTTAAGCTTTCAGACATACCACTTAAATTAAATGCAGTTACACCTTGTTTTTGAAGGGCAATTCGTTTTGAATTACCATATTGAAGCAAAGCCAGTGCCTCTTCACAAGTGGCATCTAAGACCTCCTGAGGGACTGATTCTTGAATATACCATCCTGGACCATAATTATATTGCTTAGTATTCACATTCATATTATATATACCGTAATGCCTAGGCTCATAGCTATATAACATCCTAGGGAATTCCATAATCTGATTAATATCTATTTTCTTTCCTCTTAGCGGCTGTCTATCTATTTTTTTAGATGCCATTATTAAAGCTTTTACCTTATCATCCTCAATTGCGTTTGTCCAAGTATCTGCAAAGAGTCTACTGTCAAAGTAAGTTTGTGCATCAGTTATGTTTACATAACTATTTTGTCCCACTGTTATAATTACTGGCACAATATCACCTCCAAAGGACAAAAGGGGGGATTAAACCCCAGACTATCCTTCAAATCTACAAGCAAGTTCAGGAGTAAGGGTCTTAACTCCGCATAAGAAATCAATTGAAATAGTATCTTGTTTTTTAGACATATCATATCCAGCGACTATTCTGCAACTAATACCATTAAAGCTAATTGTATCAGAAAAAGCAGCTCCCATTGGTTTCTCCAATGGTCTAGAAGCTAAACAAAAAGCATTTCTGTGAAATGCTAAATTATGTCTTGTTTTAGCACTAAATGTTACTGTTGCGCCTGAAGGAGCGGTTAACAATGATGGATAAATTTTTAAAGCTGATATAGCTCCTGTTACTGCTGTTGCATCTTCAGTACATACATATTGGTTACCATCAATTGTTACAACATCACCTTTAAGTATTGTTCCGGCCGCAGGAGTTACAGAAGCTAGATCAACAGTAGAAGCTCCTAGTGTTCCTGTCGCAGTCCCAGCAGTTGCAGTTCCTGGTGCTTTATTAACTATATTTTGATCCATATAAGCTGCAAATCCCATCAGATCATCACCTAAAGATGCCTTTCTTAATGCATCAGTGCTTCCAGATTTTGAGGCATGTAAAATTTCAGGCAAAGCAATATATTTTGACTTTGTCATAGGGTCGATTACCATATTTCTACTATCCGTTGGGACTTTATTTTGGTTCATAATCATATCAGTATTTGCCCAATCCTGCATAGATGGAGTTGCTCCGACTTGAGCAAAATAAGGGACATCAACCCATAATCCAGCAATCATTGAATCCAACTTTTGTGCATGAGCCCTCATTGCTGGTTGAATAAATTGAGTTGAAAAATCTTGAATACTCAAAGCAAGTTCTTTTGATCCAGCCGCAAAAGATACATCTATAATCTTATCCATTTTTACAGGAACACCGGTTTCATTTGCATCTTGAATATCAATAGTTGAACCATTCCATTCATTAGCTGTAAATGTAGCTGGCTTTCTCACTGTTATTGTGTCACCAACTTTGGCAAATTCATTAGAAAAATCTCTATGAACTAATCCTGAGAAAACCATATTATTTTGAAGTACTAAAATCGCCTCTTTAGCAATTATTGAAGGGGTTAATAATGTATTTGGCATATAAAATCACTCTCCTATATTAATTATTTTCATTTCTTTTTTTATACCATGCTGCATATTCTTCCATTGTCATATCATTTGGATCTTTTGGTAAATTTCCACCACCACCAGCGGGATTTCCACCACCACCACCAGGAACAGTTTCCCCAAACAAATAAGTTTTTGATTGTGCTAAGTTTTTTATTTGTTCTTCTAATCCCTCTTTTATACTGCCATCTTCATTAGTAATTACCTTTGCTTTATCAATAAGCATTGATACAACATCAGGATCAACTGCATTGGCTTTTATGGCTGCCATTTTAATAGCTGAAGTTATGCTTATATCCTTATTTTTAGTTTCAGCATCTTGTAATTTGCCCTGAAGTTCAGTAATTTGTTTAGTAAGTTCTTCATTACCCTTATTGGATTTTTTTAAAGCCTCCAATTGGGTATTAAGTTCATCATTTTGAGTTTTGAAATTATTTTTCTGTTGATTTACTTCGTCAAATCGTGATTTTGGAATGAAGTTTCCATCATCTTTTATAATTTTGGTATCTCCAAGCTTTCCAATAACTTGATTATAAAGTTCATCACCTAATAATTGTTTTAACCATTCCATTTTTTTTAATCTCCTTCCTACTACACTTTTTATCGAGGTCGTGCCCTCGTGTGGTCTTTCAGTTTAACGCCATAAATGCTAAAAAGGCGAAAATAAAAAGCCTTATTTCTAAGACTTACTTAACTAACTCATATGTTTTTTCAAAAATATCTTTTTTACAAGGATAAATTTCACCTTGAACACCTGTGATAAGAACATCATTTGGTGTAAAATTATAAACACCTTCGAGTGTAGGAATTAAATAACACTCATCATTTTCATGCGTTACCGGATGCCCATTATAATTAAAAGACCAAAGCATTCCATTAACTATATTCCCTCCATTATTTTTGCCATACTCAATAAATTCCTCAAAAGTTATTGCTTCAATCACAACTGGCTTCTTTCTATACTTAGCCATCATTCTCGCCTCCTTTGTCAGCTTTTTTCTTATCACAAATATCATCTGGATTTTTTAATGAATTATCTATCATGCATTTTGATGTAATTAAATTATATTTCTCACAATGTCCACAATATTTTTTATTTTTCATCTGCTACCTCCTTGAATATTCCTGGGTTATCTCTTATAACTTGGTGCCATCCCCTGGCTGTTTCTTCAGTTATGGTTTCTTCATCATTATTCTCATAATTAAAATTTCTTTCAAATACTATTCCATGTTGAATCTCATGCAATAATGATTCCTCTTCTCCTTGAATATCTTGCATATCTTTTACTATCTTAATTGTCTTTTTGTTAAAATCAATTTGGGCAAAAAGAACCTTATCATTATCAACTAGGGGACCTTCCACATAAATGATTCTATAATCCATACTTCCTATTCTTACTTTATCAGGTATATTCAATTACCTTCGCCTCCTTGTCTTAAGCTTCTATAGCTACTTTGTAATTCCTGAAATTTATTTGAATTAGCTTTTTTCATTTGTCTAAAATTAGCAAAACTTTTTGGGGCATCATTGGGCATTGCTAATTTATATCTTTGATATTGATCTCTATCAGCTCTTAATTGCCGTTTTTCAGTCTGTTGTTTGTTATAGTTATCAATAGCATTCTTGTCCTTCTCAGCTATCTCAAATGGTCTATTTGAATATTCTTGAAGGCTATCTGCATTATCATCAAGTTCAGGTATATAAGGCATAAGGACATGCCTACAATTAGGATGTATATTTGCATAATCTCCACTAAATGCAGTATCTAGTGGAGGATAATTGGGATTTTTGCCACTAATAGAATATACTCTTCCCTGGTACACGCTACACAATGGACAAGTAGTTGCATGGCTGCTTACTTTTACTAAATCATAACCAAGTCCAGTGAGTTGATTAGTTGTTGCCTTATTAGTAGCCTCTCTAGTTGTAGAACGTGCCACAGTTGAAGCATAAGCATCAAGAGATATGTTTCTACCTCTTTTATCTTTAATGCCATTAATGCCCCCACTAATGAGTTTATTAACTATATTCTGTTTACATTGTTTAACTGTAAATCCTTGGGCAAATTTCTGCGTAACCTCATCAATGCCAGCTTGCCTAATTGTATCCTGAATATGCCTGCCAACATAATTATTAGCATCATGTAAATCACCATAACAGCTATCCATTATTGCTTGTATTGCTCCTTGATGTATTTGACTAAAATTATTATTTAAATTAACATCTTGTCCTAAATCTTTTAATTCTTGGATAGCTTCATCTATTCCCTGTTTATAGTAGCTTGGTATAACATTATCAGCCCATTTCTTAGCTTCATTATCTAAGTCGCTAAGTATTTTCAGAACTTGATTTAATAGTGATTTTTGATAAGTAGAAACATTTCCTTTTGCTTCATTTTTAGCTATTGTTTTAATTAGATTTTCCTGAGCTTTAGTATAAATATCAATAAGTTTTTGAACATCTGCAGGTATTTCATTCATATCTATTTACCTTTTAAGTTTTTACCTAATGTGGGAGTATATTTTTC
>JAQSXU010000237.1 GCA_029256485.1 Clostridiaceae bacterium | reverse complement strand
TGTTAGAGATAAAATAGAAAAGAGGGATATGGATGTTTAAAAACTTTAATGTTAGTGATATAAACTTAACAAAATACTTGTTTTTCACAGGAAAAGGGGGAGTTGGTAAGACTTCAACAGCCTGTGCTGTAGCAGTAAATCTTGCTGATGAAGGTAAAAAAGTATTGCTTGTCAGTACAGATCCCGCTTCCAATCTTCAGGATGTTTTTGATACTGAATTAAATAATAAGGGAATTCCCATAAAAGAAGTGCCTAATTTAATTGTTGCAAATCTTGATCCTGAAAAAGCAGCTGCAGAATACAGGGAAAGCGTTATAGGACCATACAAAGGCAAGCTGCCTGAGTCCGTTTTGAAAAACATGGAGGAGCAGCTGTCAGGTTCATGTACTGTTGAGATAGCTGCATTTAATGAATTTTCAACCTTCATTACAGATGAAAACACAGCTTCCAAATATGATAATATCATATTTGATACAGCTCCCACGGGGCATACCCTTAGAATGCTTCAGCTGCCTTCAGCATGGAGTAATTTTATAAGTGAAAGCACTCATGGTGCATCTTGTTTAGGACAGCTTTCAGGCCTTGAGGATAAAAAGGAAATGTATAAAAATGCTGTGGGTAATTTGGCTGATAAAGAAAAAACTACACTTATACTGGTATCCCGACCTGAGCCCTCACCATTAAAAGAAGCTGAAAGAGCTTCAAAGGAACTTCAGGATATAGGTGTAAATAATCAGGTTCTAATTATAAATGGGGTATTAGAGGAACATGATGATAAGCTTTCTAATGCTATTTTTCATAAACAGCAAATAGCATTAAAGGATATGCCAAAGGGCATTAAAAATATTGAAACCTTTGAAATTCCACTGAGACCTTATAATGTAACAGGATTAGAAAATGTAAGAGCATTTTTAAAGGATAATCATGTTGAATTTAATAAGGAACAATTATATACAAATAATATTCCTAAATTGAAAGATGTAATAGAAGATCTATATAAAACCGACAAAAAGGTAATATTTACAATGGGTAAAGGCGGAGTAGGAAAAACAACTATTGCTGCTGCTATTGCTATAGGACTGGCTAAAAAGGGTAAAAAGGTGCATTTAACTACTACTGATCCGGCAGCACATTTAAAGTTTGTGCTAAATGAGGGCCATGGCATTACTTTAAGCCACATTGATGAAAAAAAAGAGCTTGAAAAGTATAGAGATGAAGTATTAAGCAAAGCTAGGGAAACTATGGGTGAAGAGGATATTGCTTATGTGGAAGAGGACTTAAGATCTCCTTGTACACAGGAAATTGCAGTGTTTAGAGCCTTTGCTGAAATAGTTGAAAAATCGGAAAATCAGGTTGTAGTTATAGACACAGCACCAACTGGGCATACATTATTGCTTTTAGATTCAACTCAAAGTTATAACAAGGAAATTCAGCGTTCACAAGGGGACGTTCCGGAATCTGCCAGAAAGCTTTTACCTAAGCTTAGAAATGAAAATGAAACAGAGGTTATTATTGTAACACTGGCAGAAACCACTCCTGTATTTGAGGCTGTGAGATTACAAAAGGACTTAGACAGAGCAGGGATTCACAGTAAATGGTGGGTAATAAATTCCAGCTTCTATGCAGCAAATACAAGCAATGCAGTACTTCAGGCAAAGGCAAGCAGTGAAGTTCAGTGGATTAATAAAGTGAATGAAATATCTAAAGGAAATTTTGCAGTTATAGAATGGATGGCAGAAGAGGTTAAAGGAGAAAAGCTTAAGGATTTAATAAGGTAGTTTTTATAAGGGGATTAATATGATTAAGGCGAATAACATTAAAAAATTAAGTACGGCTAGTAAGGTGAAAATTAAAAGTTGTAATAACAAAATAAAAATTATTAATATATCATCTAAGCTTACCTTTAAGGATATTATTGGCTCATGGAAGGCTAGATGGGGAATTAACAGAATGAATTTTAAAGTTAGTCCAGGTTTATACAGTATAGGAACACCCGATGAAACATCACCTGTGCTGGTTACCGCTAATTATAAAATGAGCTTTGATTCCTTAAGAAAGGAATTAAAAGGAATAAATGCTTATATACTTGTACTTGATACCAAAGGGATAAATGTATGGTGCTCAGCCTCAAAGGGAACATTTGGAACAGATGAGCTGGTTAGACGTATAACTAAGGTATCCTTAACTGATTTTGTATCTCATAGGACTGTTATACTTCCACAGCTGTCAGCTACTGGTGTATCAGCTCATGAGGTACAAAGGAGAAGCGGATTCAGAGTAATTTATGGACCTGTTAAGGCAGCAGATATACCTGCATTTCTAAATAATCAATTGAAAGCAACAGAAGAAATGAGGAGGGTATCATTTAACTTTATAGATAGAATTGTATTAACCCCTATTGAAATAGTTGGGTCAGCAAAGGTAACTCTTCAGGTTTTGGGTGTTATGTTTTTGTTAAACTTGTTAGGTCTTGGCCGCTTCACAGGGTTAGAGGTTATTTCTTATTTAGGAGCAGTTTTAACTGGATGTTTAGTTATGCCTATGGTTCTGCCATGGATACCTGCAAGGGCATTTTCGTTAAAGGGATGGTTGTTAGGCCTGTTGTGGACTGCTATGACAATAGGATATAACAATTTAATAGACTCTAATATTTTAACAGCAATAGCTTACTTGCTGATTTTGCCGTCTGTGTCTTCATATTATTCTTTGAACTTCACAGGATCATCTACATTTACATCATTTTCTGGAGTTTTAAAGGAGACTAAGACTGCCATACCTATTATATTTATCACAATTATTTTAGGAATTATTATTTTATTAGGAGGCAGCTTTATAATAATTAATCATTGAGGAGATAAACTATGAGAAATGCATATTTAAAAAATGTGGTAACCCTAAAACTATATGAAGAAAAATGTACTGGCTGTGGAATGTGTATAAATGTATGCCCACAGGGTGTATTTGAAATAGTGCAGGGTAAGTCCCATATAATTGCAAAGGATTCTTGCATGGAATGTGGCGCTTGTGCCAAAAACTGTGCTTTTTCAGCTATTGAAGTGAAAAGCGGAACAGGCTGTGCCTATGCTATAATTGCTGGCAAACTAAAAGGCAGTGAACCTAACTGCGGCTGCTCCTGTGAGGACCAAAATTGCTGTTAATTCTGTTAATAATAATTGCACCAAAGCAATAATATAAGAATGACAAAAGATGGGGTGAAATTATGGAGCTAGTTCAAATTCTTAAAGCTTTAGGAGACGAAATCAGTATAAGAATTTTGAATCTATTAAAAAATGAGGAGCTTTGTTCAGGAGAAATTGAATATATACTAGGAATGCCTAAATCCAAAGCAATAGAGCATTTAAATAAACTATTTCGTTTTAAAATTATTATATTCGAGAAAAAGACTCAATGGGTATATTATAAAATAAATGAAGATTTGCTTGTGCAGTACCCATTCTTAAAGGAAATAATATATACAGAGTTAAATAAAATAGAATTATGTAAAAAGGACACAGAAAAGCTGTTAAGTTATAAAAAGGAATCAATTACCTGCGGGGAATTAAATGAATGCAGGAATATAGTAACTTAAGCAGGTATATTCAAATAAGTTTTAACGGAGGATGATTTTATGATACCAAAAGTAGCATTTATATGCGTTCACAATTCTTGCAGATCTCAAATGGCAGAGGCTTTGGGAAAGGTATTTGCCTCGGATGTTTTTGAATCTTATTCAGCAGGAACAGAGTTAAGAGATAAAATAAATCAAGATGCAGTAAGAACAATAAAAAATTTATACAATGTGGACATGAATGAATCACAAAAATCAAAATTAATTGATGATTTACCAGAAGTAGACATAGCAGTGAAAATGGGTTGTAATGTAGTCTGCCCAATATTACCTGCAAGATATACGGAAGATTGGGGATTAGAGGACCCAACAGGAAAAAGCCATGAAGAATTCATTAGAACTGCAAAATTAATTGAAGAAAAGATTAAAGATTTAGCAAATAGAATTAAAAGTAATCAAATAAACTTTAGCAGGTAAAAGTGATTAAAGATTTAGCAAAAGATTAATAATAAAAATAAACTTTACGAAGAAATGTAAATAGGAGAGATTGTTGTGAGTAATAAATCAAATAAACTAGCTTGGTTAGACAAGTATTTAACATTATGGATTTTTATTGCAATGGCATTAGGAGCATTTTTGGGATGGACAATGCCTGGGATTTCTAATGTTCTGTCATCCCTTTCAATAGGTACAACGTCTATTCCAATAGCCATAGGTCTTATTGTAATGATGTACCCTCCTCTGGCTAAAGTAAATTATAAACAATTAGGAAAAGTTTTTAATAATCCTAAAGTTTTAGCTTTATCCTTAGTACAAAATTGGGTCATAGGACCGGTACTAATGTTTTCTCTGGCAGTACTATTTTTAAGAAATAACCCTCCATTCATGGTTGGGGTTATACTTATTGGACTTGCAAGATGTATAGCCATGGTTATTGTATGGAACAGCTTAGCAGATGGAGATAACGATTATGCAGCTGCACTTGTGGCATTTAACTCCATATTTCAAGTTGTATTCTATTCAATATTTGCTTATTTTTTTATAACAGTTTTACCGAAATGGATAGGACTTCAGAGCATAGCAATACATGTGTCCATGGGAGAGGTGGCTTTATCAGTAGCTGTTTATCTGGGCATACCATTTATGGCAGGTATGCTTTCAAGATTATTATTAGAGCCTAAAATGGGAACTGAATGGTATACAAAAAAATTCATACCAAAGATCAGCCCATTA
>JAQSXU010000236.1 GCA_029256485.1 Clostridiaceae bacterium | reverse complement strand
TGAGGAATATTATACTATGCCAAAGCCTTGCTGGGCCATAGTCACTTTTTTAATAGAGCCATTGCCTAATGGAAGCGGAATAATATATGAATCTAAAGTAAGAACTGAAAAAGTAAAATTAAAGTATCAAAAAGAAATAGAAAACAATTTAGATAAAATACTTCAGCAAGGTATTCATGGATGGAATGTTACTGATTTAAAAATAACATTTACTGAAGGTGAAGATCATGTTTTGCACTCCCGTCCTGGAGATTTCGCTGCCGCTACAGCCATGGCAATTATGAGAGGGCTCAAGGCAGTGGGCACTACTTTACTTGAACCTATGATTAATTTTAGAATTACTATTCCAGAAGACATAGGTGGAAAAGTATTAAATGACATAATACAAATGAGAGGAAGCTTTGAAAACCCTACTATCTATAATGGTTTGTTTACATTAGAGGGAAAACTTCCTGTTGCTACTTCTTTAAAGTATCCTGTAGATTTAAGCATAATTTCCTCTGGCAGGTCAGTAATGAGCACTAAGTTTGCAGGTTATGAGCCTTGTCCACCGGAACTAGGTGCAGATAGAGAAAGAGTTGGTGTAAATCCTTTAGATAGATCAAAATACATACTTTATGTGCGCAATGCACTGTAAAAAACATAGATTTGTTGGACACAAACCTATGTTTTTATATTATTTTTAGGCTAAACATTTAAGAATTTTTTTATATTACAGATTCTAAAATTTTGTCACAAAGTATCATAGTGGAAATATTACTTTCTGAGTTTGACAAAGGTTCTTGTCCATTTTGTATACAATAAGCAAAATGTTTCATTTCTCCAACAAATCCTCTAAGATATAAATCTCTATAAGCACCAGACATTGGAGTTGCGGAAGGAGTAAAAACTCTATCCTCTTCTGTGTGAGATGCAAATGAAATTTCCTTACTTTTCTTACTTTTATGAATAATAACTTTATTAATTTCCTCCACTTGAGCAAACCCGTCATCAAAGGTTACAGTTATATTCTCACTTTCCCTGGACCACGCGGTCATACCAGAAAAGTAAACACTTCCCACCACACCTGATTCAAATTTTAAAGAGAAACATTGCGAAACATTCCCATTTATACTATTGCTAAATCCTCCTACTAGTGATACTTCACCGAATAAAAATCTTAACAAATCGATAATATGAATTGATGCAAGTTTTATAAAATCCTCTTCGGTATTACAAAATGGTGTGCTGTCAACAGCAAAATTCACCATAAAGGAACGAGGTTCACCTAATTCCTTAGAAATTATTATTTCTTTGATTTTTTTATAACAAGGAGCAAATCGTTTCATAAAACCCACCATAACAAAAACATTATGCTGCTTTGCAGCATTATATATTATTCTTGCCTCATCTTCATTCCATCCTAATGGTTTGTCCACAAAAACATTCTTTCCCATTTTTATACATTCTAAAGCTATTGAAAATTGATCCTTAGGCTGGGCAACCACCACAACTCCTTGGCAATTCTCATGTTTTAACATATCCATATAATTTTCATATGCATTACCTGCACATCCAAATCGCAGCAGCGCCTTCTTTGAATGTTCCAAATTTCTTGTGGCAACTGCTTTAATATTTATTCCAGCTTCAACAGCAGAAGGATAAATATTAGTTGAAGCATGAAAGCCTGCTCCTATAAAACATAAATTTGTTTCTTCCATATTACATAGCTCCTCCACTAAAAGTTACTCTTAAGGTATTGTAAATGATTTTCTACCTTTTCTATTATATAACAGTTTAATCTTTAAGTTAATTATATTATTAAATCACATACTTTTTGGAATAAATATGGCTGTATTAATGGATAGGTTAACTCATTCGGCATTTTATGAAAGAAATTTACTTCTCCTATTTCAAAGTTTGGTAGTTTTCCTATTTCAAATATATTAGCATAGAATAAAGCTCCAAAAGATTCATCATATGTACACAATTCATTATTTTCTCTCACTACTGAATATATACAAACTGGAGTAATTTCAAATTTAGCAGCACCTGTTTCTTCAAATAATTCCCTGGATGCAGTTGAATTAATTTCTTCATCATTTTCACGATGTCCCCCTGGAATTTCCCATGTGCTTCTTTCTTTGTGCTTTACAAATACCCATTTTCCATTATAGTCAGCCATAATCACTGCAAATTTTAACTTTTTATCTTCTATTGAATTAAAATCATAAAAGTTAACTTTCATTGTATACGTACTCCTCAACTTTCATTTCAAATTCAATCTCATGCCTTAAAGGTATATTAAAATCTCCTAAAACTGGTATGGACGGTTTTACCTTTCTGGAAACATCCAAAGCATTATGATATAAACGCACCATATCAAACCCTCTTTTTTGATAAAAACCTATAGCATTGATATTATCATTTGTTGCAATCAATTTTATTTTTGTCCACTTTTCTTTAGCTGCTGTTTCAATAACTTTATTTACAAGAGACGTTCCTATACCCTGTTTTTCTTTTAAGCTGTCTAAAGACATAATTTCACACTCATTGTCTTTGACTAAATATGTGATTAACCCGATAATGTTTTCATTTTCGTATATAGCAAACCCATGTACCGTTGTCATGTCTACTATTTTGCCTCTAACTACCATATCAGTAGAAAACCAATGGGATCTTATAAAATCATTTATTTGATTTCTATTATTATTGGATATGGCTATAATATCCACACTATCACCCTCTCAATATCATGATATTTTAGTTTATACATAAATTATAATCCATAAATTTACACATTACTATATAAAAAAGTCCTCCACCCAAGGCAGAGGACTTTATAATAAATATTTACTTAACTTACTTTGAAATATTCTTAGGTGCTAATTCTAAAATTTTATTCAATACTCTTAATGAAATTTTTTCTAATAATAATTCTAAACTTCTGCTGATTTCTAAGCTGTAAGCTATATTCTCAGCCTCAATACCTATAACATATCCATTAATATCTTTATAATATATATGCAGCATATCTAGTAAACTGTTTGCATGCTGAGTACAGCATATTTCACAATATCTGTATCTTTCTAAAGAAATTATAGTTAAATCCCCTGTTTTCTTTCCTAACACGGCAGCATCTATAATAAAAATAAAATCTTTATCTTCTATTATAGAAATACAGTATTGAGTATCTGTTTCTCCTATAAAGGTTTCTATACCATATGAATTCAGGGAGACTTGTATCCTCTCCAATACTCTAATTCCTATGCAGTCATCACCCATTAATGTATTGCCTACTGCAATTACCTTTACACTCAATTACTGTCTCCTCACTACATGAGTTGCACAGGATATACACGGATCAAAAGAACGTATTATTCTCCCAAGTTCTGGAGCATTTTCATCACTGCTTAATGTTGTACCAATTAAGGCTCTTTCTGCGGGTCCATGTACTTCATTTTCATCTTCAGGAGACAGATTCCAGCCAGTAGGAGTGATGATATTATAATGCTTAATAACTTTATTCTCAATCTGCAGCCAATGGCCTAAGGTTCCTCTTATTGTATCTATAAGCCCCACTCCTGTAGCACTATCCGGAATTCTATAAACTCTCTGACTGCTTTTCATGAGCTGCACCCTTTTAGTCAGGTTTTCCATAATGTTAATTACCTTCTGGGTTTCCATAACCCTTGCTACATTTCTATCCATACAGGAGCTTCCTCTAGTATACTCACCAGTTATCATGAGCCTTGCCAAGGGCCCGCCTTCCATGGGTAATCCATTATATCTTGGGGCCTTTATAAAGGTGTATGCCTTTGTTTTTTTTAAGTCTACTTCTTCTACAGCTTCCGTACCTGGCCTTTTTGTATCTGTATCGCTGGCAAACCATGAATACGCAATGTTTTCAGTAATATTGTCTGTATCAATTGATTGTTTCTTTCCACCAATTAATACTGCTGGTTTTACATAGCTTATTTCAGAATCTGTATAGTCATTAAATAGTCCGAAACTCATATAGTTTGAATAGGACTGTCCCTTTTGAAAGTAATCCTCATAGTACTTAGAAATAATACCAATATCCTTAACCATAGATGTATTTACAAATTCCTTGATTTTTGAAATTATGGATTTTACTTTTTCAAGTTTATATGAGTCTATATTAACCGTAACGCCTCCAGGAAATATGCCGTGATTATGGGGGGCCTTTCCGCCAAGAACAGCTAGTCCTTCATGAGCTAATCTGCTAAATTCTATATTTTTAATATAATTTTCTTCTATGCTTTTATTAAGAGACTCTGGCAGCCTGTAATCATTATATTGTTCAGGTGAAATTGGACTTACATTAGGAAGTTTTACATAATCAGGTACCGTAAAAAAATAGAATTGTCTTAAATGGTTTTGTAAAAATTCAAATCCATGTATTAAATCTCTTAAGTATAAGTCATTTGTATTTACAGTTATCTTTAAAGCATCCTGAAGTGCTAATGATGATGCTGCTGCATGAGATGTTGAGCATATTCCGCAAATTCTTTCAGTAAAATAAACAGCATCTAATGGAGGTCTGCCTTTCAGCATTTTTTCGAATCCCCTGAAAAGCAATCCACTTGTCTTAGCATTTGTAACTATTTTATTTTCTACTTCAGTGTTAATTTCCAAAAATCCGCTAACCCTAGTAACAGGATCTATTCTTATGATTTTTTTCATAAAATTCTCCTTTATACTTTATGGAAACAACTTGGTACATTAACATATATGTTATTTATCTTTAATATCTTATGAAAGGCTCCATGCCGTCTGGAAAATAAGGCTGAGCACATCCAAT
>JAQSXU010000235.1 GCA_029256485.1 Clostridiaceae bacterium | reverse complement strand
TGGTTTTTGTAAATTGTTACGAGCAAGATAAAAAAGTGAGGGAGAGTATGATATGGATAAATACACAGCACAGAATAAAATTGCATGGGAGTACAAAACGCATATGATTTTTGGGTTAGTCAAACAGGGACACCCTCCGAAAGAGCAAGGAATGATATAGAAAACCCACATGCTATGCTAAAAAATTACTCGAAAAATTTTGAAGATGTACAAGGTCTAAAAATAGCAAATATTTGTGGCTCTTGTGGCAAAAAAGCAGTTCCACTTTCCATACTTGGTACTTCAGTTACTGTATTTGACATATCTGAAGAAAATAAACGCTATGCTTGTGAAACTGCCATTGCAGCAAACACACACATTAAATTAAAATATTGTGTAGAGTGAGGGGGGTAAACAATTTGTTAAACAAGGTTAATATAATAATAATTATTATTGTAACTTGTTTTTTATTAAAGGAGTTATTTATAGCAAATTACCGAGGTAAACATATTATAAAACCAGATGAAAGAAGAAATTTAGCCATTTCATGGATAATATTTCTAATTTTATGGAGTCTTTTTTTAATTATTGATATTAGGAAATATGTAGAATTTACTAGTCCTTTTTATGGTGAATTTATAGAATCCAACGCTGCCATGTATGGTAATTTTATATTACAACATGCACTTTGGGTAGAACTTTGTATTTTGAATTTTATGGGTGCAATAAGATATTCTGAAATACGCGAAAAAGGAATATATAATTATTTGTATTTCTACAAATGGGATAAAATTAAAAGTTATAGTTGGATATCTCCAGATATAATTCAATTCAAGGTGACTATATTTAAAAAAATAAACCGTAAGTTTACGTTTACCATAGTAGGAAAAAATGATATTTTAAAAATGGATGAAATTTTAAAGAGATATATTACATCATAATATTCGTATACTGTGTCACAGTCGTAAAATAGAACGACTTAATAGATAATTTGTAAAGGAGAAATAGAGGTGAAAAGAAGGACAAAGGCTATTTTAATTATCTCCCCAATAGTAATAGTAATAATAGCATATTACGTGTTTTTTATGCTAATTGATGAGTATTCTTATAACATGACTACAAATACAATACAAAATGATGGTGTCGAATATGTTCTTTCTAAAAGTTTACCAACTGAATTTCTTGATAAAAAAGAAAAAACTATTGGCAAAATAAAAGGTAGTGACTCAGAATCGGCTGAAAGATGGGTAATAAAAATAAAAGGTGTTGATGAACATGAAATGTTTCTTGTAACAGGTCTAATGAATGAAGAACTATTTGTTAGAAAAGACAAAATTGATGGATTTTACAAAACCTTACCGCAGTAATTATACAACGTAATTTTCTTATTATGCGTTTTAAAATTAGTAAATGGAGATGAAAAATGGGACTTTTCGAAGAGAGCATTTATACAGCTTTAATATATTTACCCTATGCGTTGATGCTAATATCAATTGTATTTTTATTTGATGGTTTTTATTTAAAAAAACATATGAAAAGTGGTAAAAGGTATTTTATAATTTCTTTTGAATGTTTGATCATGGCAATATTTATCTTTTTAATTCCAGTAATTTTATTAATCATTATTAAAATACGCGAATAATATTTTTTTAAGAGTTTCAAGCAATAAAAGTTTGTGGCGTTTTTAGTTGTGACGGATTAGATTTATTTTATGCAATATGTGCTTGATTTTTTGTAAGGTTTATGTTGAATAGTAAATATAATGGATATAAAATATAAATATGTCCATGTGGGGTTCAAGTAGTCCCAGTAGACTGATTGGGGGAAGCGTCATGAATATATATTTAATAAGACATGGTCAAAAAAATGATAACTCGAAAAATTGTGCATCAATGGAATTAACTAAAAAAGGCTTTGAACAGGCAAATTTACTGGGCAAAAGATTAATGAAATATAATATTGAAAGAATATATACAAGTGATATGGTACGAGCAATTCAGACCTCTGAAGAAATCAATAAATACTTAAAGGTAGAAGTTTTGATTGAACATGAATTGAGAGAGATTGATATGGGTGATTTTATAGAAAAGGGTGTAAAATACGTGCAAGAGAAGTATCCTGACTTTTATAAAGAATTTTCAAAACATACAAGTGACTTACCTTATCCTAATGGTGAATGCGGTGGAGATGTTTGGGAACGAGCTCAGGGAGTAATTAATGAAATCACTAATTGTGACTTGGAAAATGTAGCTGTGGTTGCTCATGGAGGAATAATTGGAGTTCTAATCTGCGGTTTCTTAGGTATTACACAGGACAGGAGATTTTTCATGGGTGAACCGATGGAAAATTGCAGTATATGTATGATAAGGTATGATAATAAAACAAATAATTACTATCTCCAAAGCTTTAATGATCACTCCCATTTAGAAGAGTTAGGGTAGTATAATATAATTAAATGTCAGTCAACTGCAAAGTGAATTCACATTTTTCTTAATGTGTCTCCTTAGTAATTTATCGTTAACTATAGTCTTTGCTTATTTCCTTTATAGTCATTCCTTTTCATATGCGTTAAAGACGCGAGTTCAAATGAATATATTACAAACGTTGGCATTAACATGAAGCACGACTTGAAAGGAGTTGCAGGTCCAGGAACTGATGCAGGAGGACCCAACGTGTATACACTTCATATGCCTGTTAAATCGAAAATATCTATTAGTGCTAAAGGCTATAAAGACAAAAGTTTAAATTTAATTCTAGTTCCTTTTAAGAAATATACAATTTATCTAGAATCGGACTCATAGATTGTATATTAGACATGAGTTTAAAATTAGTGAACCTTTTATTCAAACTATGAATTTAAATAATAAATAGTGGGGTGGGTTTTATGACCAATAACGAATTAAAGGCAATTGAATTTTTAAGACAAAAGATATGGAAGCATAATGAAATCAATGAGAGTGCTAAGAGATATAGGTTTGAGCACAGTTTACGTGTGGCTGAAATCGGACGAAGTATTGCAAACTCAGAAGGTTTAAATGCAGAAGCTTTGGCATTAGGATGTATACTTCATGATGTTGGAACATTTGACAGCCTAGAAATTCCCAAAGATCATGGCAGAATTTCGGCTAAAATTTCAAGGGAATTTCTGAACACATTGGATTTACCAAAAGAAAGAATTGAAGAAATATGCTATGGAATAGCCATACATGTTGATGATAAGGCGGATTTTGATGGGAAAAGAACTATCTTAAATGAAAGTATAGGTGATTGTGATAATATCGACCGATTTGATGTTTACCGAATATATGGCAATCTGCTATATTTGAAATTTGAGGATATGACCCTTGAAGAAAAATTGAACCATGTAAACAAGGTAATTCCCAAATTAAAGGGTTATTATGAAATGCAATTTGCAACTAAAACAGCAACTGCTATGTGGATAGAAAAATTGGCCTTTCAAATTGAGTTTTATGAGCGGCTGAAGGTTCAGCTTCAATCAGGGGATTATTAAAGATTAGCCAGTATTAAAGCCCGGGCTATAAAAGTCCAGGCTTCAGCCTATTAAGAAACTTTGAAATTAAATATTATCGCTTTACTACATTAAAATTCTCCTCGATAAGCAGCCAGTTCTGCGGGAATGGAATTCCCAGTTTCCAATAACTTATACCTCTGAGACCCAGTTCCTTTATCAGGTTAAATTTTGCCTGAATTGATCTGGCATCTTCAAACCATACAGTATGACGTTTGCCACTTGAATCAGTATAATCAAAGTGTGGAGCTTGTGCTGTAGTATCATAGCTTATTGGCACATTATTATCTGCTGCTAATAAAATGGCATCCTGAGGGCTCACTGCCCTTGCGGTAGTTCCTTGTACAAAAGGAAGGGTCCAGTCATATCCGTATAGGTTTTGTCCCATCATAATTTTAGAAGCAGGCATTTCTGTAAGAGCATATTCGATAACCTGTCTAACTTGAGGAAGTGGAGACACAGGCATTGCTGGTCCACCGCTGTAGCCCCATTCATAGGTCATTATGACAACAAAATCTGAAATTTGACCAATAGCTCTATAATCATGGGCTTCATACCATTCCCCTGCTTGGGTGGCACTTGTTTTTGGTGCCAAGGCTGTAGACATTAAGAAGCCTTGGGCACTTAATCTGGCTTTAGCCTTTCTCAAGAAGGCGTTATAGTTTTCTCTTAATTCACGAGGCAAATGCTCCATATCAAAATGTATATCTCTAAAGTTAAGACGTTTTGCTGTGGCAATGATATTGTCTAGCAGAGTATTTTGTAATTGTGGATTTGTTAAAATAAGTCTTCCAAGTTCTGTACTGAATTGCCCTTGTTCAAGATTAGTAACTGCCATCAATAAAATTGCTCCGCTATTCTCTGCAATTCTTCTGAAATTGTTTAAAGGTGGCTCTTTCAGCATTCCATTCCTTTGTATTTGAAAACTGAAAGGTGCCAGATAGGTCAAGTGTGGAGCTGCACTCCTGGCTGATTGCTCCAATTCACGGGAAACCGTGCCGGCTATAGGTTCCACGTATGCGTTTGTTTCTGCACTTCTTCTCGGACGAGGTGGTATATACAATCTATATCCAACGGGGAGAGGTCTGGTAGGTGGTATTCCATTAATCCTGGCAAGTGTTAGATAGTTTAATCCGAAATTCCTTGAAATACTGTATAAGCTATCTCCAGGGTTAACCCAATAGAAGCTTCCTATAATAGGAATTACCAGTGCCTGCCCAACCACTAGCTGGTTGGGATTTGGAAGTTCATTTGCTCCAACAATTGCGCCAACAGTAGAATTATATGTTTGTGCAATGCTAAA
>JAQSXU010000234.1 GCA_029256485.1 Clostridiaceae bacterium | reverse complement strand
TAATGATGTTCCACCTTATACTATTGTTGGAGGCATACCTGCAAAAGTTATAAAGAAAAGGTTTAGTGATGATATAATTTTAAAATTATTGAAAATTAAGTGGTGGAATTGGCCAGATGAAAAAATCCAAGCAAATATTCAACACATTCAATCAGGAAATATTGATAAATTAATTTAATGTTCTGTGGCTAATTATTCTTATTTAATGAATCAACAATAAAAACCGAATAATAGATATGAACGCCGTAATATTCAACAATGAATTTTACGGCATTTTTATGTCACATTCCAAAAGATATTACGCAATAGCATATAGATTTATTTAATCTTAAGATATCATCAAAGGTTCATATATAATAGTAGAAAGCGGCACCTTTATTTAAATAATTATAATCAGAAACTCATCATGCACTACCTTTCAGCTTTCCTGGATTATAGCTCCCTAACGTAGCAATTTGTGCATTTAAGCATATTATGTATTGAGGAAATTAACCCTCAATTATACTAAGGGGAGGTAAAGTGATGAGGAAAAAAATTTATGATTATATAGTTATTGGTGCGGGTACTGCCGGAGGAATAATTGCAAAAGAATTAACAGATGATAAGAGCACCTCGGTGCTTGTCCTTGAGGCAGGAACAAATATGATGCTGGAACTAAGCAGTGGAAGTAACACTGGAGCCAGTGCTTTTAACACTGATAATAAGTATTCATTTAATATGCTTACAAAACTTGAGGCACCCATAGGCAATCGGCAGCTTAGAATATCCAGCGGCCGAGCCATTGGAGGAAGCTCTGAGCATAATGCAATGTATGCAGTGCGAGGAAGCAGAGAGTATTATGATGGTTTAGGAGAGCAATTTGGACCTCAATGGAAATATGATAGTGTTAAACCATTATTTATTAAAAATGAAACCTATACAGGAATGACACAGGAATGGAGTGAGCGTGGTACAAATGGTCCAATTTTTGTCAGACAGCAGATGATTCCGAAGAATGGACTTACAACAGTTCTGGCAAATGCAACATCAGATGTTTTAGGTATCCCCGTTGTTAAAGACTATAATACGGGCGTAAGAGATTGTACTTTTTACAGATCACAAATTTTAAATAGAAAAGAAGATGGCAAATTTGTTCGATCATCTACAGCAACAGGATATTTGAATGAGGAGATTGTAACACAAGGCAACGAATTTCACCCTGATGAGTACGGAGTTGACGGCAGGGAGTTGGTGATTTTAGCCAAAACTACTGTGGATAATATTATATTTTTAAAGAAAAAAGGGATAAATATTGCAGTAGGTGTTAACTATGTTCGTGATGGAAAATCATATCAGGCTTATGGAAGAAAGGGAATAATTTTATCCGCAGGTAATTTTTCTTCTGTGATTCTGCAGCGTTCTGGAATAGGGAAATCCACTGATTTAGCTAAAGCAGGGCTAACAACATTGGTAGAGAGCCCAAATGTTGGCTACAATTTTGTAACACATTTTATTGCCGGAATAGGAATAGAAGTAGAAACTTCACGACTGCTGGCGGTACAAAATGCAGATCCGGATCTGCCATTTCCATTAGGTGCTTTTAAAGGTTACGCACCAACTGAAGGCAGACGGCTCCAAATATACAGCTCTTTGACACCCTCCAGTGTACCTGCTGCAGTAGTAGTTGCTAACAACTGGGCCTTTGATCCCAGAAAAAACAGTAATGTGATGAGCATTAGTATTTATGACCTTACACCTAAAAGCAGAGGTACCATAATGGTAACCCACAGTGACCCTGAGGCCTATCCTTCTCTTGATCTTAACCCTTTGGCAGATGTTAATGACTTGAATTTTATGATAGATAGATATATTGACGTATACAATATTATGAAAAGGGCTCAATATTATGACAAAGCAGGAATTTACAGAGTTGTATACCCTTCAGAGGATATATTCGAAATAACTGATGAGGCAGAAAAACGAAGAAAACTTGCTGATTATGTAAGGGCTTCTTATGGTAATACAGCCCACTTTGGCGGACAGTGCAGGATGGGAAAGAGTATTAAGGATGGAGTTGTTGATGGATTCCTGAATGTGTTTGGTACTAAAAATCTTAAAGTTGCCGATCTTTCAATATGTCCTGTTTTGCAGGATGGAAACAATACAATGCCTGTGCAGGTAATCGGCCTGAATGCTGCACAATTTATAAAGAATGATCAAAATCCATTGGATGTAAGTGATGAAGAATTAGCCAAGCATTTTGGATTTTCTATAGAATAGCTATGCACTAACAAAACATTGTCAGATTCATATAAATCATGATAACAATTGAAAAACTAGCCCTGTAAAAGTAGAGTCAATAATTACACCCTACTTTTACAGGGAGATTTTTATGCTTGTAAAAAGGTGTGATATTGAAGAGTCTTTTAACTAGTACTTAACAGAGCTTACCTGGCAGTATGCACTAGCTAAACAGGCTGTTTATAATTTAAACTTTTTAACCTGAACCATCATTTCATTAGTCATTGAAGTAAGGTTATCAGCAGCCTCTGAAACCTCTTCTGAAGAGCTGTTAATTTCTTCTGAGGAGGCAGATATCTCCTCTGTAGCAGCTGAGGTTTCCTCCGCAATGGCAGCTGTAGACTCAACTTTAGCGAGTATATCATTTTTACTCTCATTTATGCTCAATGCAGCATGATTTATGTTTTCAATTTTAGGTATGATTTCATTTATAGCTTTAATAATATTACTAAATGAATTTAATGTACTACCGATAACTGAAGCCTGTTTGCCCAAGTCATCATTAACCTCCGAGGTAGTATTTACCATTATTTTGTTTTGGTTATTGATATTTGTAATTAGCTTTGATATATTATCAGAAGAATCTTTAGATTGTTCTGCCAGCTTTCTAATTTCATCTGCTACTACAGAAAAACCTTTTCCTGCTTCTCCAGCTCTTGCGGCTTCAATGGCTGCATTAAGTGCAAGCAGGTTTGTTTGCTCTGATATGGAGTTAATTAAGTCGGTTATTTCATTTATTTTACTTATATTTTTACCGGAATCTATAATTTTAGTTTCGAAATTTTTGAATGTATTTGTGGTATCAGTTATGGATTGTTCAAGCTTAAAAATTTGATCGCTGCTTTCTCCTGCCAGTGTCATAATTCCTTTAGAATTTGTATCAACATCTTTAATCGCCTCAGTAATTTTCCCTAAATTATCACTAAAACCATTCAAGGCTTCAGTTATGGTAACTAAATCTTCAGCCTGAGATGTTGCCCCGTTAGTCATTTCTTGGATTGCAATTGAAACAGATTCCGAAGAGGAACTCATTTGCACAGATATAGAAGATAAATTTTGTGATGCATCATCAATTTTAGTTGAATTATCTGTTACTGAATGTAGCATGGCTTTTATCGATTTTTGCATAGTATCCACTGCCTGTAACATTGTTCCTATTTCATCTTTAATTTTGAAATGATTTTCAGAAACTATATTTGAGAAATCACCAGATGCCATTGTAACTAAATAATCTGTTGCCAATTTTACTCTTTTGGTCACACTATTTGATACTATATATACAATAA
Organism: Clostridiaceae bacterium; assembly: GCA_029256485.1. The sequence continues at coordinate 4,778 of JAQSXU010000234.1, read as the reverse complement.
TGGCAGCTAAAATTACAAATAGTATGGCAAAACCAACTATATAAATCTTCAAATGCTGAAGCTCTGAATATATTTCACTTTGATCAGCAACAACAGCCAATGACCATGTTGTATTTTGAACTGGAGCAAAAGCTAAGAATTTTTGCTGTCCATTATAAGAATATGTACTAGAACCCTTTTCACCATTCACCATTTTTTTCTCTAGGCTTACAAGTTCCTGTAACTTAGGGTCTTTCTTTACATTTTCAAAATCATTATCCATCTTAACAACTAAGTCTTTGTTATAGTGTGCTATTTTAACTCCATCTTTTGCTATCATAAACGATTTTCCTGTGTTTCCAAAGGTTATGTCGTTTGAAAGGGAACTAATTTCATTTCCATCTTTCGAACCAAAAAATACTCCAACTACTTTATTGTTTACTTTTATTGGCGCAGCATACACTACTACTACCTTTTTATCTGTTTTACTTACAATAGGATCAGAAACAGCTACCTTTCCTGAAAGGGCTGTTTTAACATAATCTCTATCAGAAAGATTTGCAGTATACGAATCGGAATATACAGCGTTTCCGTTTAGATCAACTATTGCGCATCTAATATAATTATTTTTTTTGATATCGTCCTTTAGCAATTCCAGCTTTTTATCTGCAGGTATTGTGCTATCTTTCATAGTATCACGCATAGCAATCTGCTCAACTATACTTAATTGCTCTGAAATCCTGGCTGAAATAACTTTTGCTCCTTCCTCAGCAATTACAGGCATAGTCTTATTGTTATTATTTTTAAGTGCATTGGATGAAATTTTTAATGATAAACCGCTTAATCCAATTATAATTACTAAAATTAATGATTCGATAGATAACAATAGCTTTGCTTTAATACTTTTCATAGATAAAACCTCCAAAGATTATTATTTAAATAGCTTTTTAATTATCAGAAAATTAATTGTATGACTATATACACAATTCTCTGATAATATACATCATTCCACATTGTGACATACATTTCATTATATAACAATTATGGAAATATATCAAGTAATGTAAATGTATTCACCTGGATGAGATGGAATATAGGTTCTTTGCTATCTAATCTTTCTGTCAGCCTAACGGCTCTGTTAAATAATAGTGTTGATGAAGTACCATGGCTTATAAAAATCGCCTGTCAATAACATTATTTCTGTTACTGACAGGCGATTGCCTTTTATTTTTAGCCCATAAGTACGCTTTATATAGGCTGCATGTCACAAAGTCAAACTTCCCAGCCCAGTCATCGCCTATAACAAATATGTCTATATTATATTTTTTAATGTCCGTTACTTTCTGCTCCCAGTTTTCTTCAGGTATCACTTCATCCACATATCGTATAGCCTCTAGAATTTCTTTTCTCTTCTCATAGCTGAAATGTGCAGTTTTATTTTTTATTAAGTTAAAATCGTCTGTTGATAGTGCAACAATTAAATAATCACCTAAAGCCTTTGCACGTTTCAGTAGATTTACATGACCATAATGAAATAAATCAAAGGTGCCGTAGGTTATTACTTTTTTCAAATTAACACCTCCCCATGATGTATTTGATTATTTTATCTGAACAGTTACCGTCATCATAGGTAACAAATCTTTTTCTCGCTTTATCTCTTTGATCTGAATCCACATTAGGATTGCTCAAATAATCTTCAATACTTTTAAGAAGAGAATTAAAGTCAAAGCATATTTTACCGCCGCACACATCCTCAATGTTATAATAAACTCCTCTATCCTTCTCACTGTAGTATTTGTAGTCATATACAAAGTGTATAATAGGTCTGTCTAATAATAAGAAGTCAAAATAGCAGCTTGAATAGTCTGTAATCAACATATCTGTTGAAATGAGAAGCTCCTGTGTGTCCACTTTATTTAAATTAATAACATTTTCTTCAGTAGAATTTTTAAATTTACTGCAGCTGGCATTTACAAAATGCTTCTTTTGTATGATAACTGCATTATACTTATTTAAAACAGAATTTAATGCCTCCTCCTGGGAACTTTTTAATTTGCTGAAATCGAATGAAAAGTCCTTATTATCTCTGAAGGTGGGCATATATGTAATAATCTTTTTATTTGGGAACTTATTTCTTGCTGTGTTCTCTGAAAAAAACATGTCATTTCTTGGCTGTCCAACTTTTAAAATTTTATTGTCCGGAGCATTAAAAGCACTCTTTACTTTACTTCCATATTCCTCTGAAGGTGCAATATATAAATCACAGTCTTCCCACACATTAATTATTTTACTTTTTAAACTTTCAAAGATATTTAAATTATTATCCTTCACTGCATCTCTGCCGATTTTTTTAAAGGCAACTCCATGCCAAAGCTGAACTTTGTATGCTTTGCTTATTAAATATATTGGAGATAAATCCACATAGTTATGAGTCATAAAAACCACATCAGCAGTGGCCACATAACAATTGGCAGCAAATGAACCATATAAAAGTGCTTTACCGCCTAAACTGTTAATATGTTTAATTTCATCCTTATCCTTTATTATCCACACTGCTTCAATTTCTTTGTAATCCTTTAAAACCTTTAAATAAAGGTATTTGCTGTTGTCGGAAAAACTGGTGCCAAACCAGGCACCAAATACCCATCTGTTTCTTTTTTTAAAAAGCAATTTGGATAGTACAGCTATTATCAAATAACCCAATTGCTTAAGTGTTTTAATAATTTTATTCATCATTGACATCCTCACATTATGTATTTAAGTTAATGATACAAGCTCACAATGTCGGAACTGTGGCAAATCTGTGAACAAAATGTTAATATATTATAGTAAACTATATAAGAATGTATTAGAAACCATGCCACATATAAGAGATTATGGATTTTTATAGAAATTTCCTATAATATAAAAGTATGTGCTATAATAAAAAGGACTATACATACTTAATTCATTAAGGAGATGTAAAAACATGAAAATACTTATAACTGGATCAAATGGACAATTAGGAAGAGAATTAACAAAACAATATAGTGATAAACCTGTAGAGCTTATACTTACAGATGTGAACAATTTAGATATTACTGATTATTCTAAAGTACAGAAAATGGTATCAGAAACAAGACCTGATGTAATAATTAACTGCGCTGCTCATACTGCTGTAGATAAGTGTGAAACAGATGTAAATAATGCTTACAGAATTAATACCATAGGACCAAAAAACTTAGCAGAAGCAGCTTATTCAATTGGTGCTGAAATTGTACAGATTTCCACAGACTATGTTTTTGACGGACAGGTTAATAAACCATTAACAGAGTTTGATGCACCAAACCCTCAAACAGTTTATGGGGCATCAAAGCTTCAGGGAGAAAATCTGGTTAAAGAGCTTAACCCTAAACATTATATATTAAGAACAGCGTGGCTCTATGGTGACGGAAATAATTTTGTTAAAACCATGATAAATTTAAGCAGCACAAATGATACTATAAAGGTGGTAAATGATCAGTTCGGTACACCCACCAGCACGGTGGATCTTGCAAGAGTAATAATAAAATTAGTGGAAGAAAAAAATTATGGATTGTTCCACTGCACTTGTAAGGGAAGATGCTCCTGGTATGACTTTGCAAAGAAAATATTTGAATTAAAAAATATAAATGTTAATGTGGTGCCATGCAGCACAGATGAATTCCCAAGACCAGCTAAAAGACCTAAATATTCAGTACTTGAAAATTATATGCTGGAGCTTACCACAGGGGATATAACAAGACCTTGGGAAGAAGCAATAGAGGAATATTTAAAAAATCTGTAAAAATATTTAAAAAAAGCAGTATTAGCAGTGTTATCAGCTGTTAATGCTGTTTTTTATTTTAATTTGCCAACTATTACTAAAATATTATTGAATTAAAATTCCCATTAAAAACGTATATATGTTAAAATGGTATTAATAACATTAAGGAGGAAACACCAGTGCAGACAAAAGAAAAAATACAAATTAAGTATATTATGAGTTTTATTTTTCTCGTAATGTTACTTTTTGGCGGAACTAAAGTTTCTGCCTACAGCAGTTCGTTAATGTGCGTGGACACACCACTTAATGGACAAATTCTTAGCGGGGATACAAATGTAAAGGGTTGGGCATTAAATTCCTCTGGAGTTAAGGAAGTAGACATATCAGTAGATGGACAGAATTTTGGAAGTGCTGCAATAGGACAATCAAGACCAGATGTGGCAACAGCTTATCCAGGGTATATAAATGGAACTCAAAGCGGGTTTTCATATAACTTAAGCACCAGCAATTTACAAACTGGCAGCCATTCCTTGGTAGTTAAAGCAGTGGGTAATGATGGCTCAGTAATGAGCAGGACCATATCCATATCAGTTCAAAAACCACAGCCATTGATGTGTGTTGATACACCAACCTATGGACAATCTATTACAGGAGATACCAATGTAAAGGGATGGACCTTGAATCCATCTGGGGTGAGAGAAGTTGACATATTAGTAGATGGACAGAATATGGGAACAGCATCCATAGCACAGTCAAGACCAGATGTGGCAGCAGCTTATCCAACATATATTAATGGAGGCCAAAGCGGATTTTCCTATACTTTGAGCACAGGCAATTTACAGGGCGGCAGTCACTCACTTATGGTAAGGTCTATAGGAAATGACGGCTCAACAATGACCAAAACTGTATCCATAACAGTTCAAAAACCACAATCAATAATGTGGATTGATACACCAACCTATGGTCAATCTATTACAGGGGATACAAATGTAAAGGGATGGGCATTAAATCCATC
>JAQSXU010000233.1 GCA_029256485.1 Clostridiaceae bacterium | reverse complement strand
TTTATCTCAGGTTCATCAAAAGGCTTCAGGCAATAACCTAAAGCCCCATAACTCAGTGCTTTTTGAGCATATGAAAACTCGGGATAACCACTAACAATAATAAAAATAATGTTAGGATTATTTCTTTGAATTTCCTTAATTAATTCCAAGCCATTTATACCTGGCATTCTGACATCAGAAAAGACAACATCAACTTGCATGCTGTCTATTTGTTCTAAAGCGACACGTCCATTAGTAGCTTTTCCGGCAACCTCAAATCCCAAAGACTCCCATGAAATACTTCCAATAAGACTTTTAATAACAAATTCTTCATCATCAACTATGAAAACTTTATACATAATTCACCTCTGAATAAGTTATTTTAACTGTTATCAATGTACCTGTTCCGTAGTCGCTTTGTATGCTAATACCACATTGATCACCGTAAATAAGTTTTAGCCTTTTGTTAACATTTTCAACACCAATGCTTGTAACTGGTTCATCTTTTATAGCAGTATCCTTGCTTGCCAATATCTCATTAAGTCTCGTCAGTTTCTCTTTGTCTATTCCAATACCGTTATCTTCTACTTTTATAACCAAAGTATTTTCTTCTATAAAAGCTGAGACCTTTACAACACCATTCCGTTCCAAACCTTCCAGTCCGTGAAATATTGAATTCTCTACCAGTGGTTGTAAAATCATTTTTGGTATTTTGATTTTTTTCGTACTTTCGTCGATATCAAAATATATGCTTACTCTTTCACCAAAACGAATTATTTGGATTTGAGCATACGCATTTATGATATTGATTTCTTCCTCAAGTGTAACAAAATCAGTCCCTTTGACTGAAAAGCTAAAAATAGTTGCCAGGGATTTTAACATTTCAAAAACTCTTTTTGCATTCTCATCTATTGCCACTCCCTTCATTGATTCTAGCGTATTATAAAGGAAATGAGGGTTTATCTGACTTTTTAAAAAGGCAAGTTCAGCAGATTTTCTGGAAACTTCAATTTTTTGTTTGTCCAGCTCAGCTTCATACAGCATGGAATTGGTATTTATCAGCCGGTGCGTCAAGGTGTCAATTTCACCTAACATATCGTTAAAATTATTGGACATCTCTATAATTTCCCAATAGCCATCTACCTGAAGTTTTTTCTTTAAATATTTTAAATTTCCCTTTTTTATACCATCCATAAAGGCAATAAGTTTATTTAAAGGATGGAGAATGTTTTTGAGCAATACACCCATTGGTATAGCCAGGATAATGGCAGCACATATAAATATTATTTTAAATTTATTTTCAACATCTTGTAATTCTTTAAAAACTTCACTTTGAGGGATAAAACTCACAAGTTTGCATTCAATCTCAGGTATATAGGTTGAATAAACAAAAAACTTCTCACCATTTACCTCTATTGCCACCTGTTTGTTATCCACTATATTTTCTTTATTAACTTTATTCCGGATATCTCTGTATTCATCCGCTTTAATATTTGAAAATTGATTATAGAGTAAAACTCCATTCTTATCTAATAAGTAATATCGGTTTAGTTCCGTTGACGAGATTTTTTCAATCTCCTGAAATATTTGTCTGTTGTCAACAACAACACCAACCAATCCTGCTTTTTTACCAAAATAACCTTCTTCAGTATCTAAATAAATATTTGTGTAATAAATAAAACAATCTCTACTGGAACCCGCATATGCATTTTTCTTTTGAAATCCGGTATTATGAACTTCTCCATCAGAAAAATCGGAAGGAATAACTTGTGCAAAATAATCATTTTGATATTCACCACTCATGTGAAAATATTTGTTATCTTCTTCCGAATAAACGATAATATCACTAATATTCGATTTTATAATTTTAAAATTAGAGAATACTTTATCAAGATTCTTTGAAAGAAGATAATCTTCAAAAGGTGATGAAGATTTCATTATTTCTTGGGTATACGGATTATATGCTATTGCTAATGTGATTTTTTTCAGTTCATCATAATACGTAGATATATTAGATTGAATTTTATTAGTCATATCAATGGTGTATGCTTTACTCTTTGAAGTAATTATGGCTGCTACCATATCATAAGTAAATGAGAACATAACAATTATAGCTACATAAACAAAAACTATAAAAATTATAAATTGATACTTAATCGGTTTCTTTTTAAAGTTCATCATAACACTCCTACAATATAAATACACTGTTAAGTGGATAGCAGATTTTGTTTTGAGAGTATTTTTTTACTTTGTAAAAGTAAATAGGGAGGTATCCTGATACCTCCACCTTAAATAAATACTAAGTTAGATTTTATATAATAATTTTCAAAATATTACATTATTCGACTTATATAATATCATAATTAATAATTTAATTCTATAAAATTAAATTCATGTTTTTTCTAATTCATCAAGCAACATATTTCTGGCACATTCGTAATCTGTATATGTCAGACTGTATAAATCCTCCGGCACAGCCCCTTGTGCATAAAACTTCTTTATATCCCGGTTTTTAATGATTTTACTCCAAATATTTTGAAGAACCGCATCGGGTTCATTATGTTTTTCTCGAAGTATGCTAATGAGTTCATACTCTTCAATACCTCTTTTCAAATTCTTGTATCTTAAGGTTAATAAAGGTTTACCATTATTTGCAGGATATACAAAATTTGTATCACCCGCAAACCAGGTAGGATAATTATAGCTTATTTTTTCTCTCGGATTTCCAGGCCATACAGTATAGTTCCACCTTATAAATCCATCCAAATTCAGAAATGCAGTAAGCCAGCCGATAAATCTACTCTCAATCAGAGGTGATGAGATAAATGTATTGGGGTAAAGCGGTTCACAGCAGACATACCAAAGCAATTTTCCTTTTATTTCTTTCTTGATTGATTTGATATTCTCCCATTCAGCTGATATTGCCGGTAAATATGGCACAAAATCATCAATTTTATTCATAGACTCTTCTATAAAATCAATGTGGTTTATATATGTTTTGTATCTGAAAGCGGGACAGCTTTCTTTTATAAAATTAAGTACTTCATTGTATAGCATCTTGTCAGCAGGTTCATCTGCCGCGATTCTGACAATATCTATTACACCCTTATTTACAAAGAATTTCTCCAACGCTTGCAAATAACCTTTTACTTCCTCTTTACATTTAATATACTTATAGCAATTGTCTTTCCTGTCTAAGTACCTAAGTCTTATAGCATCCGGATAATCAACAGTTACCCTGCCAAAACCCTCATCTTCATATTTCCAAATGCATATAAGACCCAGTATTTCAATTTCCTTGTCTATTCCGTATTTAGTACATAAATCAATATATCTCTCCAGATTCGAAAAATCATATATAAAATTGCCATTAGCAGACTTCTCAATCTTTATAATATTATATTCGAATAAATCAGAAGGATAATTTTTCACTCTGAAGCAACCTTGCCCAGACCAAGGAATTTCGGATGCAATTACCGTAATGGCTTTTTGGCCAAGTTCAGCCAGGCTTTTAACATAATTCTCAATAACGCTGAAATGTTCATCACTCCACAATTTCACCTCATGTTTACGGGAGATATTTGAAAGGTGCTGCCATAGATCAAGGTAAAAAGAATAATTTTGGGGTTCAGGCAACAAAACATCTTTAACGGTAATGGTAAATTCCAAAGAATTAACCTCTATCTCATCATTAAACATGTATTGTTCATATAGCCCGACTTTCCCAGCATATGTACCAGCTTTGAAATCATGAGGTATCATAATATCTACCCATATTGGCTGACACCTGTTTTTATCAATATAAATGGAATCGTCATTAAGCAATATATCAGCTTTATGGATTTTATCATCATCTTCTGCTAAGCCCACAAAGAACATCTTAATATTACTATCATCGATTCCTTCAACGCTGGCATGTATACGAACATTGGACAGATTTCCTTTATGTGAAAACTGTGGTTTAGAGGTGACTGTAGCCATAATTTCTTCATCTGCTCTTATAAATACTTGAAAAGCCGCACTTCCTCTTTTGCAGGTAGTTAATGCAATAGTTTTATCAGCAAATAAATCCGAATCTTTATTATTCACTATTTTGGGTGAAGTAGAAAAATTACCCCATTTGTATTTTACACTCTCATTGACTATACCGTATTCTAAGTTCATATTGACCTCCAAATCTTTATTTTGCTGTACATCTTATGAGCATTATAATTTCTTCCGTATCCTAATTTTAAAATGTATTTATAGCTATTTATTTATCAATAAAGTCAATATTTTTGGACTTTTGGGCTTTAACCGTAAGTTTTATTTGTTGTTATCCTGTTTAAGATTACTCTCCGAGACACACACGAAAACCTTGATCGTAGCTCCTGCTATTTGCTTCAAAGTTACCCCTGTATGACGTTTCGCCGGCGTGGTCGTCTCCGAGCCAACAACCGCCTCTCCATACCCGGACAGAGCCACTCTTGCTTTCCAGGACATCTCCGTACCAGTCCCAGCACCATTCCCTGACATTACCTGACATATCATAAAGTCCTAACTCGTTGGGTCTCTTTGTACCGATAGCTTTTGTCTTATTATTGTTTTTTTCTATGGTGGGCCAGAACCAATCTCCTGATATGTATTTATCTCCAGAGTTTCTCCAGTACCATGCTACCTCATCTGAATTATTGCTTCCGCTGTATGTGTAGCTCTTACTCATCCGACCTCCCCCGGCGGCATATTCCCACTCAGCCTCTTTCGGCAATCTGTAACCATTAGCTCCCGAGTTGATGGTTACCGTCCATTTTATATCATCCATTTCATTCTTATTATTTGGGTCTTTTTTGTTCTTATCTATATTGTAATACGGTTTTAAGCTCTCTTTTAAACTCCTTTTATTACAGTACACAATACAGTCATACCAGCTTACCATTTCTAC
>JAQSXU010000051.1 GCA_029256485.1 Clostridiaceae bacterium | reverse complement strand
ACAGGGGTTCGAGTCCCCTAGGGGCTACCAATACATTGAAGAACCAAGGTTTATGAAGAATAAACCTTGGTTCTTTTTATTTTTCCCCACACTAAAAAATATGAAAATAAGGCTCGGCTAAAGATTGGTGTTGAAAACTATAATGCTTTATTTAAATATTATCTGCGGCAATAATTCATTTATATTACCATGCTGGTCAGAAACTGCGAAGGCTATTATGGTTCAAAATGGAGTAACTTATTCTGGCATTAGTCATAACTAGAACACTTTATAAATTTGATCATATATTAATTATGTGAAGGTATTTAAATGTTTTCTTTAAGTGATTTCAATGAATCTTATAAAAAAACAATTAAAAAATAAGTTATTTCCACAGGAGTGATATAAAATGACAATGTTATATAATCGAACGGTAGGACTCGTGAGCATAGTCGTCTCTACGTATAATTATGGGTGCTATATAATTGATCTTCTTGAAAGTTTAAAAAGACAGACCTACTCTAATATAGAGATTATTTTGATAGATGATTGCTCACAGGATAACACAGAAACTATTGTAAATGAATGGCTTCATGAAAACCTGGACAAGTTTATTGACTTTATATTTGTACGACTTCCAAGAAATCTTGGTTTCGAGTGGGCTATAAATATTGGTCTATGCCTATCAAAAGGAGAGTATGTTGTGTTTTACGATGCTGATGATATCAGTCATGACGAAAAAATCGAAAAACAAGTGAAATATCTTCAGGAACATCCTGATACTGCTGCATTGGGTACTGCATATTCAATTTTTCGGGATAATATATCAAACATCATATCTATAAGCAACTGGATTAGTTTTGATAAAAATGAAATTGAAAAAAACTATAAGAATAATACTGTGCACTGCGTATGCTATGGTACACTTATGATCCGCTCCTATATCATCGACGAGATCATTGGCTTTAATAAAGCAGTTCTATTTTCTAATGATTTCTTTTTTGTGAGTAATATTGTAAATCATGACTTTATTGTTGAGAACTTAAATGAAAGCCTGCTTTTCTACAGAAGCCATGATAAGCAATTTTCACATAGTCTTTATGAGGGAGATGCTGCAGTTCGTAGTTATAAAGAAAAAAGAAAGAAAAATGAAGGACAAGTTAGTATTGTTCTACCAATAAAAGATATATCTGATAAAATGAAGGAAACTTTGGAAAGTATAGCTTCCCAAACTTATGATAATCTTGAATTAATTATTGTAGATGAACATCCTGATAATAAGACAGAAGACTTTATTACAAAATGGGCAGAACCATATAAAAATAATGGTAAAATTAAAGATTTAGTATATTTTTCTCTTCCAAGGGAAGTTGGATTTCCTTGGGTTTATAATATAGGGGCTTATCTTTCTAAAGGTGAATTTATAGCATTTCACCATGTTGGAGGTAAAAGTCATCCAAAAAGAATAGAAAAACAGATTGAATTTTTGAGAAACGATTTCATGTATAGCGTTGTAGGAACAAATTATAATGACAGCGGAAATTATATAAAATTCAAAGATGATATTGAATATTCCTATAACGTTGATTTTATGCCTTGCATCAATTTTAATACACTTCTCCTACGTAGTGATATTATAGATAAAACTGGAGGTATAAATAAACGTATAGATGGTGCAGAAGACTTTGAATTTATTTTTAACCTTTTACACAATGGCTATAGAGTAGAGAATCTATCCGACATCCTTTACTATCAAGAGATCTATAAAGAAGGTGAACAGCAATTATGAAGCCAGAAATTAGTGTTATTATGCCAGTATACAATTGTAAACAGTATATATTTGAATCCATTAAAAGTATATGCAATCAAACTTTTCAAAACTGGGAGCTTATTATTATTAATGATAATTCTATAGAAAATATTGAGGAAGAAATAAAAAAAATACAAGATGACAGAATTCATTATCATGTCTTTACAGAACATGAAGGCTTATATAATTCATTAAAATATGGTTTACAGCATGCACAAGGAGATTTTATCACATTTCATGATCCAGATGATATCAGCTCTCCTACCAGGTTTGATGAACAGCTTAATTACCTTAAATATAATGAAGATATAGGGATGGTTTCATGCCTTATCAGGTGTTTTACAAATGAAATTAGTTATCGTAATGCCTGTACTTTTATAGAGAAAATTCAAAATGGTTATATATCCAAGGAACAAATTGAAAATTCGATTATAAATGGATTTTCTCCAATTATTTTTCCTACCATATTGATGCGTAAAAGTCTGCTAAGTGGAATTGAATTTCACAAAGAAAAAAATGAAATAGAAGACTACTTTCAGATACTTTTATATCTGCTTAAACAAGGTAAACTAGAAAAGGTTAAAAGCATTCTTTATTATTATAGAAGGCATAAAAATTCCTATCACATTAAAAATGAAAATGATTATTCTAAAACAGTAGAATCTCAGCTAAGAAAAAGCGGAATACAAAATTTCATAAAATATAGAGAACTTTACAAAGATTTAAAAAAAGAACAGGATACAGTCAGTGGTTTGCAAGAAGATAGTCCATTACGAATATTGATGCTGATAGATGCTTTAAATATTGGTGGAGCAGAAACGTATGTATTGGAACTTGCAAAATCGCTGGTAAAGCTAGGCGCGTATGTAGTTATTGGAACTTCTGGTGGCCCAATGGTAGAAGTATTTAAACATTATGGATTAAAAGTTGTGAAGGTTCCTTTTACTAGCGATTATATTTCTAATAAAAACATTATGGAGCTAATTAAATTAACAAAGGAAATTATAGATGAAGAAAAAATCAATTTACTTCATTGCAACCTTTTTGCAAGTATGCGTCTTGGAAGTGAGATTTATAGGAACTACAAGATTCCTTATATAGTTACTATACACGGCTTGTTTTATCCTAATGATATATTATTTGCTTCCTGCATCAATGCAGCTAGAATTATTGCAGTAAGCGAACCAGTAAAAAAGTTAATTGAATTAAAATTGGGTTCAAGAATAAGAGGAGAAATTGTGGTGATTCCAAATGGAATTGATATAGATAATTTTCAACCTCAGCATAAAGCAAAAAATTTGAAAAATGAGCTTGGTATACCTGAAGACTCTCAGATTATAACTTACTGTAGCCGTATAGTTTGGGGAAAAACAATAGCTGCCGAAGCCTTTATTTTTGCATGTTTTTGTTTAATGATTAAAAATAAGCATCTATATGCTTTCGTTGTTGGAGATGGAGCTGATAAAAACCTTATAACGCGTGAAGTAAACATTCTAAATAAAATATTAAATAGACATGCAATTCAAGTAGTAGGTGCAAAATTTAACGTACTACCTTATTATCAGAATGCAAATATCGTCGTTGGTACTGCAAGGGTGGCACTTGAAGCCATGAGTTGTGGTAAACCAGTTATTGCTATAGGAAATCATGGATATACTGGAATCATTGACCCTCAAAGTATGAATGAACAATGGAATATGTATTTTGGTGATCATGATTCAATAAACAAAGCAGACGCTTTAACACTTGCAAAAGATTTAAATGAATTGCTTAATAACCCAAAAAAGTGCAAACTTTTAGGAGAATGGAGCAGAAACTGGTGTGAAAAAAAATTTGACAGCCGTCTTGTAGTAAAAGATATTTTTAATTTATACCAAGAAGTTTTATTGGAAAAAGAAGTAGAAAATACTAATATAGAAAATATATCTAATCAGGTAGAAACTGATATACAGACAAAACAAAGTCTGATTTTTGGAAAGACTTCTATAATAATTAGCATACTTCCAAAGGAAATGGAATTTATTCCAGGAATAAGTAAAGTAGTGTTTGATTCACATGAGGGTGTTGTACAATACTGCAGCAATTGTATACATCATAGATTGGTCATTACAATACCTTTTACTATAATATTAAAAGATAAAAATGATTCCCACAAAATACTAAAGGTGCATGATTCGCTTCATCTTGACTTCAATAGCTGCAGCTGTAATAGCTGCAATCACAAACAAAATATTGAATGCATAACACTGATGAGCCTTAAAGATAAGTTTGGAATGACAATAGATAATGAAATAAAGAATGAACCTATTATTGATGAGCATAACCAAAATATTATATGTGAGATCATTACAAGGATATACGTTGACTATTGTGATTCAGGTGTATCTAATCTAGAAACCGGAATTTATGGATCAAGTTCTGCTATTGATGAAGATAATCTTCTAGCTAAGGGTACAGGATATGATGCTAACTCATTTATGAAAAAATATCCTGATAACAAATTTCACTAAATAAACCTTATATGAAAATTCACAATTGGCAGTTGTTATGGATTGTCAATTGTCAATTAAAGGAGATAAAGAGACCAAAAATATAAGCTGTGAAACTTTATAAATTCACAGCTTTCTTCTAATTAAAGGGGAACTTTAATTACTTGTATCTTATGTTTATATAATAACCTAGGAATGTGACATGATTATGACAAAATTAAGATGATTTTGTGAATAAAAAATATTATCCAGATATCTTTTTAACTAGCTAACTTAGCTTTATTTCAAATTAGTTAACACATCGCCATTTAGCATTGAAATCTAATTTACATAGTAACAGTTTAATGTAATATGAATACTATGTAGTAGGACAAGCATACTTGTCCTACTTATAAGGAGTGAATTTAAAAATGTTATCAAAAAATGAACCTAATCAAATGGACTATGGAGACTATCAAGACTATGAAGATGGTAATAAAAATTCCTATAATGATTCAAAACAAAATATGAGTTTTCAAACGCATGTACACGAATATCTAGGAAGTACAAGAATCGCTGAAGAAGAGGAAGAACCACACAATCATCGTTTTGCCGGAGTTACTAGTGAAGTAATACCAGTGGGCAATAGCCACGTTCACAGACTTCTAGGAAACTCAGATTTCTTTGAAGACCATCATCATGAAGTTGGGGCTACAACAGGACTAGCTATACCTGTTGGTGGAGGTAGACATGTGCACTTTGTTCAAGGAACAACAACTTTAGATGATGGACATGTGCATGAATTTATCTTTGCTACACTAATTGAAAACCCTATTGGTGAGTAAATTCTATAGACCGTCATAACTGACGGTCTTTATTTGTTTATGAAAACCCCTGGTTAGTGAAATCTACCCTTCAGCCAACAGTAAGGGCAGATGGTTTCAATTAGTGAAGATACTTTTTTAGTGGAATTCAGTGAGCCGGTAACAGGACTTTCGGGATACAACTTTATTGTTAAGAGAGGATTATATCAATTTTTCTCTCAATCTGATATAACAGGAATAGGTGTAAAACCTTATGATAACACAGGTACAAAATATGTGGAGATTCGTACAGCACCATTATTGTTTTGAATAAATAATAGTATATTAAAAATCAAGGACTGTAATAACAGTCTTGATTTTTAATATATCATGAAAATATTGTAATTTATAGTAATTAATTAAATTTAAGCAAAATATTTATTAAAAATATATTTAGCAACTTTTCATATGTACGATAGATATAAATATGCAATAAGTTTGTACAAATGCATGAAAAATTTTTTTATCACTGAATGTTCCTTCAAAAAGTTTTAACACTAATTTAACATTAAAACGTGTTGTATAAATTGTAAAATTGTATTATAATAACAAATATTGTTTAATCTTGTAACTTTGTAAAGTGAGGATATAATGATGGAAGAACAAATAGAAGTACTTAGAGAAGAACTAAACCGATTAACAAAGGATAGTAAATGTTTATATTCTGAAAAAATAGTAAAGCTCAGCCAAAAATTGGACAAGCTTATTTATACATATTATGCTAAAAATGTTGGTGCTTAACCAGCTAATTCTTTAAAGCTAATAGTATCTTATAGGTAGCATTAATCTCAATAGCGTTATTTCTAAAAAACTCTTTTTTATTTTTTTGCAAAGAATAATCTAATAAAATAATCAACTGCAAATAAACCCAAATCATATTATCAAATGATACTGAAAATCCCTAAAACAGCTGCAGATAAATTTTTATCAAATTATGGTTATCACAATTATTACCATGAAAAAATACGGTTTTGATGTATATATCTATGCTATAAGTAAGGCTCTGTTAAATAACTGTGTTGATGTTATCCCATCAACATTATTAACTAACAGAGCCTTTCACATTTAGGAGATGACAAATTACTTTAAATCTTAATTAATCAGCGCTTGTATAACCACTAATATAATGAGTATGTTCTTTAACATACTCTACCCTTGTTTCAAAGTAATGATAATGAAGTCCATTAGGCAAAAAAATAGCTGGACCTGTTCTAGTTACATATGGATGCTCATGTTCCAAGTTATAGGTTGTAATTCCTTCCATATTATGAACGTGAGGCACTCCGCTTGTAGCTTTAGCTGTAACCCCGCCGTAGTGATGAATATGATCTTTGTTAAAAGTTGTGATACCTGAGAAACTATGAGAATGCTGAGCCACTGAAACTCCTCCAAAAATATTTATAATACAGTAATAATATATGTTTTCATAATAAAAATGTGATATATAATAAACAAATTATGCAGAGCTGCATAAATAAAAGACTGTTCCATGCTTACATGGAACAGTCTTATCAAACGCAATAAGTGCGTAACTGGGCAATACAATAAAAAAATTACTAAATTGTATTAGTATTCGTCATATCCTCCATAGTATCCATAATCATATGGGTACGAATATGGATAATAGTCTGAATAGTATGGATAATAGTATGGATAATAGTATGGATAATAGTATGGAAAACGACGGCGATGGAAGAATCGACGGCGAGGGGAGAAGAATCGTCGGCGAGGGAAGAAACGACGGCGAGGACGCTGTCTATTTTCAGTATCATCATTCAAATCTTCATCTTCATCGTCAATGTCACGATATTCCATATCTGATGTTCCGTAGCCATACGTCATAGGGCATGAATACATCATTGGGCAATCACATGTTGGGTATGGGCAACCACATATCGGGTATGGTAATTCTTTGCAGTGCTTGTGGCGGTCTTCAGGAATTTCCTCGTTGACATTTTTATTCATTACATTGTCAGAATCTTGTATGTTGTCTTTATGTTGTCTTTATAACTCATTAGGAACCTCCAATTAGTATTTACCTCTATTATTATAGTATGCACAACTTAAATTATTGACACTGATTTATAAAAAATTTTTAAAATACTTTGTTTAATACATTTATTATGTTCCAGCATATTATATTAGTAATAGAGAGAGGAGGAATGGTTTTGAAGAAGACCTATGTTTTAGATACTAATGTTATTCTGTATTCTCCTGGAGCTATCTTTTCTTTTGCTGATAATGATGTAGTTATTCCAGAGGTGGTATTAGAGGAATTAGACAGTTTTAAAAAGGATAAAAGTGATTTAGGTGCTAATGCCAGATATTCTGCAAGGCTCATTGATAAACTGAGAAAGTCAGGAAAGCTCAATTTGGGTGTGCAGCTGCCCGGAGGGGGAAAACTCAGAGTTGAAATGAACCATTATGATACTGAAATACCTCCCTCCTGGGACAGAACCAAACCGGATAACAGAATAATTCAAGTATGTAAAGGCCTCAAGGAGCAAGGGGAAGATGTATGCCTTATTACGAAGGATAAGCCGATACCATTAATATTGAAGTAGAGGATTTTTATGAAAAGGTTGTGCCGGAGCATGAAAGTCAGTACACTGGCAGGCTGGATGTATATGCATCTTCTGATAAATTGGATGAATATTATCAAACTAAGAACTTAAATATCAATTCATTGCTGACTTATTCTAACGAATTGGAGGAGTACTCCATTCCTAATTTATACATTAACCAGTTTGTTATAATTCATTCTTTAGAAAATCTAAGGAAAACAGCTTTAGGCAGGTTTGACGGCAAAAATATTGTTCCTCTAATTTTTAAAGAAGCAACTCCATTAGGATTGGTTGCAAGAAATGTGGGCCAGAAGTTTATGATGGAAGCTCTGTTCACAAACCCTGAAAAG
The DNA here is from genome assembly GCA_029256485.1 of Clostridiaceae bacterium. The sequence goes on along the minus strand of JAQSXU010000051.1, from coordinate 45,878 downwards.
GCTCCCTTAGTTATTGTTAAAGGACCTGCGGGCACAGCAAAAACCTTATTTTCCCTGGCTGTGGGTTTAAGTAAAATAATAGAAGAAGGAAATGATGAATATAGAAGAATTCTGGTGTGCAGGCCCAATGTTACTATGGATGAGGACATAGGCTTTCTTCCTGGTACAATATTAGTGGATTCAGATGAAAAGGAAAGGTATAAAAATGAAAAGGAACTGGCAGATAAAATAAAAGAGCTGTTCGACAGAAGAATAATAACCACTGAAGCTGTGGCTTATTTAAGGGGCAGATCAATAGTTAAAAACTGGATGATTATTGATGAAGCTCAAAATCTTACCCCAAAACAGGTAAAATCAGTAATAACCAGGGTAGGTGAGGGAACAAAGCTTATATTAATAGGAGACCCTGATCAAATTGACCAGCCATTTTTGGACTCAAGATCAAATGGATTATGCTATGCTTCTGAGAAGATGAAGGGCAGCAGCTTATGCTATCAAATAACATTAAAATATGATGAGTGTGAGAGGTCACCCCTATCTCAGGAAGCTTCAAAAATGCTGTAATATTAATAAAAGCACAGAAAATATTATCTGTGCTTTTATTAATATTAACCAAATTGTAAACTATTCTTATGAGGGTTATAATAAAATATGTTTGAGTAATATACTATAAAATGATAAAATAGAACGTAAAAGCAACAATTAATTTTTTGTAAATTATTGAGTTATTACCACATTGACATAACATTTCTATTTAAATTTTCGCTTATCTGTAGTAAAATAGTCAAGAAATTATTATTTGAGAAAGGAAAGAATTATATGCCTAAAAAAAGAAAGAAAGTTACAAAGAAAAAGTTTTCCTGGAAGCTTCTTCTTTCATTTATTATATTTGAATTTGTTTTTACAGGGGTAACAGCACCTCTTTTAGTTTTTCATGGTCCTTTTGAAAATGTTAAAAGAACTATAGTAGGAGCTGCAATGACAACTCTAAGTCATCAGTATATTGCAAGAATGTTTTTATCTGATGCCGAAATAAATAAAATATTAAGCAGTAATAAGGTTGAAGCAGCTGTTCAAGACAATAATTCTACAGAGGTAGACCTAAACAGCAAACATGATGACAGTATAGAGAGATATGATGTTAAGAGCACAAAATATAAAGGATATGTACTTATTATAAATGATGCAACCAGAGTAAAGGTTGGATACAGTGCAAAGCTTGGCACAGAAGGACAAATGACCAGCCAGATTGCCAAAGAAAATGGTGCTATTGCAGCAGTTAACGGTGGAGGCTTTACAGATAAGGCAGACGGCAGTGCTAACTGGACAGGAACAGGCGGAACACCAATAGGAATAATAATGAGTAATGGCAATATAAAATACAATGATGTAAAAGATGACAATAAAAAGATAGATGTATTAGCTTTAACAGCTAAAGGATTATTATTGGTGGGACCTCACAGCATGAATGAAATGAAGAGCAAAGGTGTAACAGATATTATCTCCTTCGGTCCCGCACTGGTTGTAAATGGACGTGGTACCATTAAATCCGGAGACGGCGGATGGGGTATAGCACCTAGAACTGCAGTTGGACAGAGAAAAGATGGAGCTATTATATTACTTGTAATAGATGGAAGACAGGCATCTAGTCTTGGTGCGTCATTAAAGGATGTACAGGATATTATGCTTCAGTATGCAGCTGTTAATGCCACGAACCTGGATGGAGGTTCTTCTTCAACAATGTACTACGATGGGGAATTAATAAACAATCCTTGTGATCCATTAGGTGAAAGATCAGTACCATCTGTAATTTATGTAAAATAGGCAGCAGATAAACAAACTTCAACTATAGACTTATACAGCGTGAAAAAGCGTTGAAGATTCGCTATTTTCCCACTGTATAAGTTAAGTTTACGTATTGTTTACTCATAGCATATAAGGAGAGTGAAACATGAAAGTTTTCAGAAGGATATTAGTTTGGGTAACTTTATCCTTGGCATTGCAGTTTGGAGGCTTGATTTATGCCAATAATTATTTATTTTCAACTCAAACTAAAGTTAAAATTGAAAAGGTAGAGAAAACTAGCAAAAATGTTAAGGATGCAGTAGTTAATGTTCCAAGTAATGAAAAAAATGCACAAGTATCTTTTGATGCAAAATATTTAGCTTATTATGATAATGATAGTTTAAAAATTGTAAATACAAAGACAGGAAAGGTAAATACTGTAGACTTTAATGATGGAGTTAAAGTATCTTATTTTAAATGGCTGCCCGACAGAAATAGAATGTTAATAGGTGAAAAACACACAGGCAGTAATGGTAACAGCTTTAAGCTTTCCTATTATGATGTGGACAAGGATATAAAAGAACAGGTTAAGGATCTGACTTGGGCTGATAAAAAGGCAGAAGTAGTGGATATTCAAGCATCACCTTTAACAAATGTAATTTATGTTAAGGTGGCACTTGGAGGTAAAAGAAGCAGTATTTACTGGATAAACATTATGAAAGAAATGAAAAAGGTAGAAACTAATGCCTATGTGATTGGAAAAATTGATTCATTGTCACACAAGGATAAACTTTTATATGAAGATTTAACACATAAAAGAGTTTATGTAACAGGAAACAGGCAGCAGATAAGTATTCCTGGAGTGCAGGACACTTGTTTAATTGGTGTAGATGATGAAGATAAAGTATATATAGGTGAACTGGAAAATAATCAGGTAACAAAGGTTTACTATGGAGATCTATCAGAAGATACTTCTACATGGAAAAGCGAAAAACTGCCAGAGGCCTCAAATCAAAGTGATATATATATATCCCCAAATGGTAAGATACATGTAAATGATAATTTAAGGGGAGTAATCACAGAATTAGGCTCTGGAAAGGAAACAAATTATAACGGAAACTTCCTGCAGATGTATACCGACGGCGTAACATCAATTAGTGAAGGAAAACTGGAAAAACAGTTATTTAATTAGAAGAAAGTAAATTAATTTACTTTCTTTTTTTATGCAAACTTAATTTTGAATACATTTACAAATATCTCAATTATAGGTATAATTTATATTACAATACATAATTATACAATAGAACTTAGACATAAAATTGTATTGACTAAATAAATTATAAATTAGGAGGGGGTACTTTGTTCAAGTCTTTGAAATTTAAGAAACTGACAGCTCTAGTTACTACTTTCCTTATGACCTTCAGTCTTCTTTCACCTATTAATGTAAGTGCAGACACTTCAAAGGTTTTTGACCTCATTGAAATTACAGACTTCCACGGAGCTTTACTGGACTCAAGCAATAATCCCGTTGCAGGGGTTTTAGCTAAAGATATTAAGGACATTAAGGCTTCTAATCCAAACAGAACACTTGTAATCGGAGGAGGAGATTTATATCAAGGTTCACCGGTTTCAAATGTTTTATTCGGGGTCCCGGTTCAAAAGGTTATGAGCAATATAGGAATGGAAGTTACTGCACTTGGGAATCATGAATTTGATTGGACATTAGACAAGATATTAAACACAACAATGAAGGATGCTTCTTATTCTATAATATGTTCTAATCTATATAAAAAATCTGATGGAACCAGAGTATTAGACCCATATAAAATTATTACAAAAGACGGTGTAAGAATAGCTTTAGTTGGTGCAATAACCACGGAAACACCAACCATAGTACTGCCTGCAAATGTGGCAGATTATAAATTTACAGATCCAGCTGCAGAGATCAATGCTGTGGCAAAGGATATTAAGGACAACAATAAAGCTGATGTTGTTATTGCCGTTATTCATGAGGGAAGCAACCAGGATTTAACAACAGGGCCTGTATTTGATATAGCTAATAAACTTACTAATGTTAATGCTGTACTAGGTGGACATTCACATACAAAGGTACAAGCTACTGCTGCTAATGGAATTCCAGTAGTAATTGCAAATAATGCTGGAAAAGGCTTTATAGATTTAAAAATGTCTGTAGATTCATCAAATAAAGTAAGCTTTTTAAATACTTCATCAAGCTACACAGCTATAGACACAACTGCTGCCAATGGATACAAAGCTGCAAATCCAGTTACTGATCCAGATGTTATGAGCATAGTAAAAGCGGCAAATGATGAACTGGGACCAGTGTTTAATGTTAAAATAGGTTCAACAAGCAAAAATCTTACAAGAACCCAGGACGGAACCCCTTATGGAGAGTCCTATCTGGGAAATTGGTCAACAGATGTTATTAGACAAAATGCAAAAGCTGATGTAGGTCTGCAGAACAATGGCGGAATTAGAATAGATATTCCTTCAGGAGACATTACTGTAGGTACAATATTTTACCTAATGCCATTTGATAATGTTGTTATCACAGTAAATATGAACAAAGCTCAGTTAACTAAAGTTTTTGAACAAGCCTTTGCAGACAATGGTAAGGGAATTCAATTGTCTGGAGTTAAAGTTAAATATGATATGTCCAAACCATCTGGCAGCAGAGTAGTAAGCTTAACAAGAGCAGATGGAAGTGCCATTTCTGATTCAGAAACCTTAAAGGTTGCAACAAATGACTTTGTTGGAACAGGGGGAGATGGATTTACTGAGTTCACAGATCCAGCAGTGAAGGCATCATACGTAGACAGTCATGTTTTAGTTAGAGATATCCTCATAGACAATGTGAAGGCAAACAGCGGAATAGTGACTTCCATGGACAGCAGAATTGAAAACAGTGTAAAATATATTACCATTATTGGCACATCCGATGTACACGGAAATATATACCCAATAGATTACAACACAGGTAAAACTGCAAATCAAGGTTTGGCCAAGGTATCAACCTACGTAAATAATGTTAGACAATCAAATTCTAATGTTATGCTTGTGGATTCAGGAGATACTATTCAGGGAACACCTTTGTCTTATTACTTTGATAAGATAGATACAACTTCAGAATATCCGTTGATAAAGGTAATGGGAGCTATGGGTTATGATACATGGACCCTTGGAAACCATGAATTTAATTATGGATTAGATGTTCTAAACAGAGTTATAAAAGATGCAAAAACTGAGGGAATAAATGTTTTATCTGCTAACACCTATAACACATCAGATAACTCAAACTTTGTAAAGCCATACTTTGTAAAATCATTTAATATCAATGGCAAAACAATAAAGGTTGGTATTTTAGGATTAACCACAAAGTGCATTCCAAACTGGGAGAATACTTCTAATTATAATGGCTTAAAATTTAATGACCTGGTGGAAGAAGCAAACAAGTGGGTACCAATTTTAAAGAATACTGAAAAAGTTGATATAGTTGTAGCTACAATCCACAGCGGAGAAGAAAGTGCTACAGATACTATTCCAGAAAATCAAATTAAGGCAGTGGCGCAAAATGTAAATGGAATTGATGCTATAATAGCTGGACACGCACATTCACTTTTTGCACAGCATGATTATAAAAATCCAAGCGGCAAAAATGTGGTTGTTACTGAACCAGGAAAATTTGCTCAGAATGTTTCACAGGTTGATATAGCTGTAAATGCTGACGGAACCATTGGAACAATAGCTTCAAAAACTATACCAATGGACAACACTATTGCAGCAGACCCAGCTATCCTTAAATTAGCACAGCCATACGAAGATGCTACTTTAAAATATACTCAGACAATATTAGGACAATCTACAGGTGAATTTACTGGTGCAAATCAGACAATAAAACCAACAGCTATAATGGACTTAATAAATAAAGTTCAAATGCAGGGTGCTGGAACACAATTGTCTATTGCTGCTCCATTAAGCTCATCAGCATACATTCCAAAGGGAAATGTGACCATACAGGATATTATGAGCGTATATGTATATGAAAACTTCTTATATGGAGTAAAGATGAATGGAGCACAATTAAAGGCATGGATGGAATGGTCAGTTAGATATTATAAGCAGACTTCAAACAGCGGTGATGCCATAGTAAAGGATCCAGTATTAAATATTCCAGACTATAACCTTGATCAGTTATATGGGGCTTCCTATGATGTGGACTTAACCAAGCCTGCATGTACAGTGGATTCCACAGGCAGGGTTATAACAGGAGACAGAATAGTTAACTTAAAGGTAAGCGGCAAATTAGTAAAAGACACTGATGTATTTACAGTTGCAATAAACAACTATAGATTTAACGGCGGCGGAGGATTTATGAAGGCTGCTGGATTAAAGAACGGAGATCCTTCAATTGTTGTTTATGATTCAGCTAAGACTTTAGGAGACGATGGACAGGTTAGAAATATGATGTTTAAATACATTCAGGATAATAAGACTATATCTCCTACAGTGGCTGATAACTGGAAGCTGTCTACTACAGCAGTAGTTAAAGAAGGTCAAACACCAGCTGCAGATAATGGCTCCAATACAACTATTAATCTTCCTAAGACAGGTTCCATGGTGGACATGAATATGCTCATAGATATGGGTGCAGTAGTAGCTGCTCTTGGAGTAGCATTCTTGATTTGGGATAGAGAAGATAAGAAAAAGAAGAAAACAGCATAATGTCAGCCATATTAACAACATCTGAGAGTTGTTGATAGGTGGATTATATGGGTTAATAACAGAAAGGGTAATGCCTAAAAATCTAGAAGAAAGTCAAGATAAAAAAATTGACTTTCTTTCATTTTAAGTTTTATAAATAAGTATTATCACAATGAATCTTCTTATTGTTTGCTAATAAAAATTCATTGTGATATACTAATTTATATAGTACTCAACTGTGAAGATACTATTTAAATTGCATCTCGTTAAACCAACGAAGTACCAATCGATTTTAATGTCACATTTAATGATTAGTTAATGTGGCTTTTTTTTTATTATGATAACTATACTCTAACATTATTAAATTCAAGAGATAATTCATATCTGAAGCTTTTTAAAAGGGATTTAAAAAATCCAATTATAATCTCAAAATACTTGCCTTACCCTGCTCACATCATCTTTAATCAATAGAAACTATATTTAAAAACGTATATGAAGTTAACACTGAAAAAATAAAAGTAGTTATTCTTTATGATTGTTTTGCATTAAAAAGGAGTGATTAAATGCAAAAGGACAAAAATATTAAAGTTGGAATCGGTTTTGCCACTGGTAGAAAGAGTTTTCAGAAGGTGCTGAGAACCTATATACACACATGGAAGGAATCAGGCTTGGTAGAAGACAAAAAGATCAGTTTAAATCTTTTTGTAGCATATGATCTTATTTATAATAAAACCAAAATAACCGATTACACCCATATACACCCAGATCTAGTACAGCAGATTGATAGTAGCAAATTTATTGGAAGTATCGCTATAAAAGAAGAAATTGACTATTTAATTCGAGAAAACGTCATAAATATTAATGAAGTGCGAATGATTTTCGGCAAAGGATATGCAGCCAAGCGTAACGCTGTACTATATAACGCTATAAAGCAAAATATGGATTATCTAGTTTTTTTGGATGACGACGAATATCCGATGGCAGTTACCAATACGCGGAATACTGCAATTTGGGGAGGTCAGGAGATATTGACAAGCCATCTTAAATATATCACCCAAGCGGACATCACCCACGGAAATCATTGTGGCTATATATCGCCTATTCCGTATATAGAATTTAATGACACTATGACCGAAGCGGATTTTTGTTCTTTTATTGAGGCTATCAGCAATGATATCATTAACTGGGATAAATTGAAAACCGTTATGAAAAACGGCGGTGTAACATATGCTGATACAAAGATATTGACTAGCGATGATGCTATAGAGGTGCAGGAAATAAACCATTCTAAATTCATCTCAGGCGCTAATCTATGTATTAATCTTACTGATCCTCGTCGTATTTTTCCATTTTACAATCCACCGGGAGCTAGGGGAGAGGATACCTTTTTAAGTACCTGTTTAAGTGAACGAAAAGTTGTGCACGTTCCATGCTACACATTTCATGACGGATTTTCTACATATAATGACCTTTTAGAAGGTGTTCTTCCACTTAAACTGAAGTTCATCAAGGCTGATAATGAGGAGATTACCACTCGCTTTTACAAAGCATGTATAGGTTGGATTCGATATAAGCCATTACTGCTCTATATTACACATCCGGATAGTTATGAGGAAAAGATTGAAGAGATGCGAAAACAGCTTAAAGAAACATTGCCTAAAGTCTGTGCCTATTTCGGAATGCCCGATTTTATTAAAGTCCTAGCTGAATTGGAGAAATACAATAGAAATGTTGAAAAGCACTATCATGAATTTCTCGAAACACAACGCATTTGGGCAAAAATCATGGAACACTTTGCACAAAATCATTAAGGAACATAAAGATGTTATAGCTCTTTATAATAAAAGTTTAAAAATGATTTCTATAGAAGGAAGAGGTTTTATGAAAACTAGCATAATTATATTAACGCATAATAAGTTAAATTACACTCAGATGTGTATAAACAGTATAATGAAATATACTGATAAAGGTACTTATGAAATAATTGTAGTAGATAATAATTCAGGTGATGGAACAGTTAAATGGTTAAAAGAACAACAATATATTAGAACTATATTCAATAATGAAAACTATGGATTTCCTAAGGGTTGTAATCAAGGAATTGAAATATCTGAAGGAGAAAATATTCTATTACTTAATAATGATACAATAGTGACGAAAAACTGGCTAAATAATATGACAAAATGTCTTTATAGCAATATCAATATAGGTGCAGTAGGATGCGTTACCAACAATTGTTCAAACTATCAGACCATTGAATGTAATTATCAAACTATTGAAGAAATGTTTGATTTTAGTGAAAAATATAATATTTCAAATGAGAAACTTTGGGAAGAAAAAATAAGGCTCATTGGTTTTTGCATGTTAATAAAAAAAGTAGTCGTTAATGAAGTTGGATTATTAGATGAAATTTTTACCCCAGGAAATTTTGAAGATGATGATTATTCCTATAGAATAATAAAATCAGGATATAAGTTGTTTTTGTGTAAAGATACTTTTATACATCATTTTGGAAGTGTTTCTTTTAAAGAAAATTCTCAAGAGTATTTTGAAACTATGAAAATAAATCAAAAAAAATTTTTTGATAAATGGGGATTTGATTCAAATGATTCAAGCAAAATAAGATACGATATAATAGAACAGATAAAGGAACCAGTAGATATGCCAATTAATGTTTTGGAAATAGGTTGTGGTTGTGGCGCCACTCTTATCAAAATAAAAGATGTATATAAAAACTCAAGTGTATATGGATTAGAGGTTAATAAATATTCTGCAGAAATTGCTAAGTATGTTTCTGATATGGTCTGTTCAAATATTGAAAAAGCGGAGTTGAGTTTTGAAACAAACTTTTTTAATTATATAATTTTAGGAGATGTATTAGAACATCTTAATGATTCATGTAGCGTTTTAATAAATTTAAAAAAATATCTAAAAAAAGATGGGAATATTATTTCAAGTATTATAATTCCAACCCCAGATGAGGATAAGGAATTTAAGTAAGCTTCATATAACACAGTTGTTTAAAAGAGCTTTAGGGCAAAGCAGCATTATTTCATATTTGCATTTTTAATTAGTCATTGTGTATTGAAGGTGGGTTTGATATAATTATATTTACTTATAATTTCAATAAATTAACAGTAAATGAAGGGATGATTTTTTTGAGTTCACAAGCAATATTAGCTAAAATACTAGTAATTCCAGCTATACTAATTGCCTTTACTGTCCATGAATATGCACATGCATTAGTAGTTGACAGGCTGGGAGACAAGACACCAAAGTTCCAGGGAAGACTTACTTTAAATCCATTTGCACATATAGACCTGGCAGGTTTCTTAATGATAATACTTATAGGATTTGGATGGGCAAAGCCTGTGGAAACAAATCCATCAGCTTTTAGAAGAGGCTATAAGGATGATATAAAGGTATCAGTGGCTGGAGTAACTGCTAATTTAATAACAGCTGTGGTATTTGCATTTATTACAGTTTTACTTTATAAGTCAGGTTTTGCTTCCGCATACTACGAAAGCAGTTTATCTTGGATAATTGGCACTATCTTCAGTGAGGTTGTAAGCATTAACTGCATGCTTGTTATTTTCAATCTTATGCCTATACCTGGACTTGATGGATTTCACATTTTAAGAGATTTATTTCCAAAAGTATTTTATAGAATATCAGGATTTATGTATCAGTATCAATTAATTATTTTAATTGTGTTTGTGGTATTTTTAGCAAATTATATAGTTGGAATACCTTATGTAATGCTTTATAATGCCATTATGAAGCTTGCATTTTCGATAGTTTAATTTACTTTGAATTAAAGAGGGTTTCTATGGAAAACTATGTTTTGTTGAACAAAAGCATTATATTAATTTATGCTTTAATATTTTATGCAAATGGATACAATGGTAAACCTGTGTTAAATGTTATATTAATACTAATATATTGTTCTTTAAATATAATGGAACACCTGATTTTAAATACAAAAATCAGTAAAATAATTTGTATTGCTGATTTGATTTTAGTGGCATTTTCTGCAGCTTACATTAATCCTATATTTTACTTATTTATACCATTTTGTTTATATGATATGTTTCAGGACAAGTTTCCTTTATTAATTCTTTTAATTAATATAATTATTTCAGCCTTTACTAAGGACTTTCAAATTAGATCAAGCATTATACTTATAGCAGGTGAAGGTTGTATTTTGTACTATTACGGTTATAAAATCATGGAAAAAATAGATTTCCTTACAGAATCAAATGATGAGTTAAAAAGTAAAAATTATTTATTATATGAAAAGCTGAATAAGGATGAAAGCTATGAAAATCAAATAAGATATACTTCTGAGCTGGAAGTGAAAAACAAAATAGCCCAGGAAATACATGATAAAATAGGCCATACTATTGCAGGCAGTATTATGCAGCTTGAAGCAAGCAAAATAATAATGAAAAAAGATGAAAAAAAAGCTGAGGCAATGATGGAAAATGTCATCAATGTATTGAGACAGGGAATGGAGAACATCAGAGCCACACTGACAAATTTAAAACCAACCTCAGAACAGCTGGGCTTAAACAGGCTGAAATTACTTTTAGAAGAATTTAGTTCAAACAGCAATATTGAATCCAGAATTATTTATTCTGATGATATGGATAAAATCAATTATCTAATTTGGAAAATAATAATTGACAGTGTAAAGGAAGCTCTTACCAATACCATTAAATATTCAAAGGCCACTATGGTTATGGTGAATATAAAAGCTTTAAATAAATTACTAAGAATAGAAATAAAGGATAACGGAAAAGGTTCTTCAAATATAAAAAAAGGATTAGGTATAACTGGTATTGAAGAAAGGTGTGAAGCATACGGGGGAAAAGTTATTGTAGATGGAAATAATGGTTTTTCTATAATTTTATTGCTGCCAATAAAATAAGGTGTATACTTTTCAAAAATGGGGTGTAATTATGAAGATTAAGCTGTTAATTGCTGATGATGATTCTTTAATCAGAGAAAGCTTAAAAATAATATTATCGGCAGATGAAGAAATAGAGATAATTGACTGCGTTGAAAATGGAAAAAGTGCAGTGGAAAGCTGTGTAAACAATAATATAGACGTTGCTCTATTGGACGTAAGAATGCCTGTGATGAACGGGGTAGAAGCTGTACGGGAAATTGTCTCTAAAACTGGCACAAAGCCTTTAATACTAACAACCTTTGATGAAGATGAATACATTATGGAGGCAATAAAAAGCGGCGCAAAGGGTTATATTTTAAAAAATAATTCTCCTGAAAAAATTATTGATGCTATCAAAACATTATATAAAGGAAATACTGTTATACAGGATGTAATTTTAGACAAGGTGAAAAATAACCTATCAAATAATAGCAGTAAAATTGATTTGAATATATTCTCTGAAAGAGAGATTGATATAATTAAAGCAGTAGCTGATGGACTTTCTAATAAAGAAATCTCCAGCAAACTATTTATCTCAGAGGGAACTGTTAAAAATTATATTACTTCAATTTTAGATAAAACAGGACTTCAGCATAGAACTCAGTTAGCAGTATATTATTTAAAGGGTGGCAAAATAAAATAAAAAATGACTTTTGTCATATCAGAAATGTGACTTTCTCTACTAAAGGGAAGGCCACATTTTTTATATAATAAAACTAAAGATTAAAAATTTTCAAAGTAAATCTGCTATTTTAGCTTCGTAAAAAATTGTAGAAACATCAATATTTTTACTCGCTTAAATAGTGATTTACTAATTAAAATTAAAATAACAGGGAGACAGTGATATGAAAATTGTAAATATTAAAGGACTTACAAAAAAGTTTAAAGATACAACTGCAGTGGACAATATAAGCTTATCTATTGAACAGGGAGAGATATATGGACTTTTAGGACCCAATGGAGCAGGCAAAAGCACAACTATAAATATACTTTGCGGATTATTTAAAATGACAAAGGGTGATGTAAAAGTACTTGATAGTGATATTAATGAAAATCAAAATTTTGTGAAAAGAAATATAGGCATAGTTCCACAGGATATAGCAATATATGAAGATTTAACTGCTTTTGAAAATATAAAATTCTTCGCCAGCCTTTATGGACTTAAAGGTGAAGAACTTAAGGAAAGAGTTAATGATGCTCTGGACTTTGTAGGTTTAAGTGATAAAGGAAAAGCATACCCTAAAAGTTTCTCTGGTGGAATGAAAAGAAGGTTAAATATTGCCTGTGCCATAGCTCACAGACCAAAGTTAATTATTATGGATGAACCCACTGTGGGAATTGATCCCCAATCCAGAAACCATATACTTCAGTCAGTAAAAAAACTAAATAGTATGGGATGTACAATTATTTATACAAGCCACTATATGGAGGAAGTAGAGGAAATTTGTACAAAGGTTGGTATTATGGATCACGGTAAGTTAATTGCAGAGGGAACTAAAGAGGAATTAAAAGCAATTGTAACTGACAAAAGCGAAATTAAAGTAACCATTGATTCCACCGCTGTTATAAATGAAGAGGAAATTAAGAAAATTAAAGGAGTGCTTTCAGTAACTGCTATAGATAATGTGATTAAAATTAATAGTTCCAAGGAGATTAATAATTTAGATAAAATAATACTTTATTTTACTAATAAGGAAATTGCCATAAAGAATATAGAAACTAAGGTTCCAGATTTAGAGACCGTATTTTTGACCTTAACAGGCAGAAAGCTAAGGGATTGAGGTGAAAAAATGAAAATTTTACAAGTTGCTGTTAAAGAAATAAAACAAAATTTAAGAGATAGAAAAGGTATGGCCATGATGATACTTTTCCCAATATTACTTATGTTAGTTTTAGGGTCAGCTCTATCAGGCGGATTTAATAACACAATTTCACTTAAAGACACCAAGGTATTGTATTCAATATCAGGTTCAGGACAGGGGAAAGATTACTTTATTAACTTTACTGACACCATGAAAAAATCAGGAATCCAATTTCAGCAAACGGATAATATTAATAGAGACCTGGACAGTATAAAAGATACAACCTATGCCTGCTTAATTAATGTTGATACAAAAAATAATGTAATTGATTTATATGAAAATGAAAAGTATGACTTTAAAGCCAGCATAGTTAAAGTTGTATTAAATACCTATGTACAAAGATATAATCTTATTTCACAGGTGGCAAAGGAAAAACCTATGGAAGTTAAAAATATAATTGCTGATAATACTGCAAACTATGTTTCTGTAGAATCAATAGACAAAAGGATAACTCCCTCTGCACTAGACTATTATGCAATAACTATGCTAACCATGATAATTATGTACAGCTCATTATCAGGATCATTTTCAATAGGGGGAGAATATAAAAATAAAACAGCTTATAGATTGCTGAGTACTCCCATAAGTAAATTTGAAATTTTAACTGGGAAAGCCATTGGTAATATACTATCTGCCATTATTCAAGTGATAGCTGTAATAATTTTTAGTAAATTTGTGCTGAAAGCATATTATGGAAATCATATTTTGCAATTTTTAATACTTTTATTATCAGAAATAATTATGGCTGTAGCTATAGGAATGAGCGTTTCATTTATTTTTAAAAGACAATCAATTTCTACAATAATTCTAAATATGTTTATACCACTTATGGTTTTCTTTGGAGGGGGATACGGTCCCTTAGATGGAATGGGTAATAGTTTATTAACATCATTTTCAAAACTATCTCCGATAAAGTGGACAAATGATACTGCCTTTGCGTTGATTTATGGAAATGGCAGCAGTAATTTAAATATAAGTATATTAATTAACATTGGAATTGCAGCTGCATTTCTAATTATATCATCAACACTTTTTATAAAGGAGATGGAATAGATGAGAAACTCTGTATTAATTGCAATTAATAATATTAAACTTATTTTTAAAAGAAAATCAGCAGTTTTTTCATTAATAATACTTCCGATAATAATATTTTTAGTGGTTGCCTCTCTTTACAGCGGAGTGGATAATTCTAAAATAAAAGTTGCTTTAGTAAACAATGACAGCAGTATACTATCATCAAATATGGTGAAATATTTAGAAACAACAAATAAATTTCAATTTATAAATGTCACAAGTAATCAAATCAACGATTTAGTTACTAAAAGAAAGGTAGACTGCGCCATATTAATACCAGGTGATTTTGAAGAAAGCATACTAAAGGGAAATTTCAAGGATTTGAAATTAGTGTCCATTAAGGGCCAGGATGCCACAGAAATAATTAAAAATTATGCTAACAACTATATAAAAAATTTAATGGATATATCAAAGGTGGCAAAGGGAAACAGCACTGAATTTTATAAAATATATACAGCATATAAAAATGGTGATTTAAAAATAAAGGAAAATAAACTTAAGGATACCGGTAAAAATAAAAGTGTCACATATTCCAGTATAGGCATGCTTCTCATGTTTATATTATTTTCTGCCGGAGGAGTTGCAAGAAGAATATTAGATGAGAAGAGAGAGAACACTTATAACAGAATATGTCAGGCACCAGTAAGTTCTAAACAGTATTTACTTGGGAATATATTAGCCAACTTTTCAGTAATATTTTTTCAAGTAATACTGCTTGTACTAGTACTGACTAAAGTTTTGAAGATAGAAACTTTCATACCAAACCTTCAGCTCATATCAATTTTATTGATTTTTGGATTGGCTGCTATAGGACTAAATATGTTTATTATAGCTTTTTCATCATCATCAACACAAGCATCAAGTTTAACTACTGCCATTACTATTCCAACTTGTATGCTTGGAGGATGTTTTTTTGAATATGATATTATGTCTGCAGCCATGCAGAGATTAGGTGATTTTACCCCTCAAAAGTGGGCTATGGTAACAATATTTAAATTAATGACAGGCAGTGAATTTTCTGCGATTATAATAAATTTAGTTGTATTATTAGTTTTTGCTGTAACATTTTTTATAATTGCGGCATACAAAATGAACCTTGGAGACAAATCTAACAATTTCATATAGACTTCAGTAAAAAGTCAGTTTTATATTGCCTTTTTTATTTGACATTATTGCTTTAAATATGGATAATGTACATAGAAATAAATGCATAAACTTAGGAGGAAAAACGGTGAGGCTAAGAAAAAAGTGGTGGGCAAGACCAGAATTAGATGAAAGTGAATTAGTAATAAATAGAGCTGAAGACTATAAAGGAAAATGGAATGAAGTTTTTAACAATAATAATGATATTTATTTGGAATTAGGATGCGGAAGAGGAAAGTTCATAACTGAAAGAGCCATAAATTACCCTAATACTAATTTCATAGGAATCGATTTAAAGGATGAGGTAATAATATATGCTTTAAAAAAGCTTCAGCAGGCTGAGATTCAAAATGCCAGACTAGTAACTATGAATATAGCGCAAATAGCTGAAATATTTGATGAAAATGAAATTTCAAGAATGTATATTAATTTTTGCAATCCATGGCCTAAATTAAGACATAATAAAAGAAGGCTTACCCATAGTAAATTTTTAGCAGAATACAAAAAGTTTATTAAACCACATACCGAGATATGGTTTAAAACAGATGACACTGGGTTATTCATGGATTCACAGGAGTATTTTAAGGAAAGCGGTTTTACTATAGAGTATATAACCTATGATTTGCACAATAGTGACTTTAAGGAAAACATTAAAACAGAGTATGAGGAAAAGTTTGAAAGTTTAGGAATGAAAACAATGTTTTTAATTGCTAAATTAAACAGCTAATAATTAAATTTTTATAGGGAAAAATAAGATTAATAAATTACATTGTATTTTATTAATCTTTTTATTTTGGAGGGAATAAATATGTATGTTGATCATCAATTTGCACATACAATAACAGGAGTTGTTAAGAACAGCAATGGGGAAATCACTGCATATGAACTGGACACTGGTGAAGTTATCATGAAGGAGCATGCTGTTATGATGGCTAAACAAGGTACCATAAAGGGTGTAACTGTTTCAGTTTCAAAGCTTGGTGATGAATTTTTAAGAAGTCTGCCGGATGAAGATAAAAATAATAATTTAGAAGAACTGCCGGTGATTCCAGGTGATGAAATTAAATAAGGGCTTTGTTATATAACAAAGTCCTTTAGCAATAAAGAATGTATTACTTTGCCTTCTTTGCAGCTTCTAATATTTCATCATAGTTTGGATAATCTGCAACTTCCTTTAAATAATCCACATATACCACTTTATTATTACTGTCTATTACAAATGATGCTCTTGTTAACAATCCCAACTCTTCAATATAGGTTCCATAGTTTTTACCAACTATTCTATCCTTGAAATCTGATAATGTTATAACATTTTTTATACCATGAGCTCCACACCATCTGGATTGAGCAAAAGGTAAGTCCATTGAAATTGTATAAATTGTTACATTATTTAATTCAGTAGCTCTTTCATTAAATGTTCTAGTCTCCAAATCACATACTGGGGTATCAATAGAAGGTACTGTTAATAAAATTTTTACCCCTTTATTATTGCTTAGTGATACTGGCTGCATAGATTTATCTATGGCAGTAAAATCTGGAGCTGAATCTCCAACTTTTACCTCATTTCCAACTAAAGTAACTGGGCTGTTTTTAAAATTTACTTTCACAATTATCGCTCCTAACACTAATTATTAATTAATATTTGTTATTCATTAATTAAATAATAGCACTATAAAATTTTAAATGCAACCATAATTGTAAAAAAAATTGCCATTTTAAAGTTTATGCTACAATAAATTTCTTTTCTAATTTTACTGGCAGATAACTTTCTTTTGCCTGACGTAGCCCATCAAGACCTAAATCCTGTTCTCTGTTAATTAAAGGAACTTCGCTGTAATAATTTTGTATAAAAGTTCTGTTTATAAAGTTATATAAACCATTGATTTCGGGATTTGCCTTTTCAATATGGATAATAGCCATGTCATCACTGATTTTTTCTCCAATAGTAAATCCCTCGATAACGTCATTAACCAGCACTACCATACCTTCAAAATCCAATTTAGAGCTGTTCCTTAATATTTCTTCAATAGCCTTTAGCTCATAGAGCAGATATCCTTTGCAATGTTTTATTTTGCACCATCTTTTGGAGGCCTCTATACACTCTGGAACTAATTCCATAGTTAGAGGTGAAGTTTCATACTTATAGTTCTTTACAAAGTAATTATAATGGTTCTTTTTCTTATGTAGAATCTTACCTGATAAATTAATAAGTTTTTCACTGCTGTATATGTAATCAAAATTATCTCTATCCTCTGTAATATGTAAATCAATATTTTCTAAACTCTTAATATTATCTATAAAATCCTCTTCAGCATCTTTAAATAAATACATCATATCATGTTCCATTCTGTATTCCTGCAGGGAACTTATGATACCTTCTAAATTATCTTTTGTATAACCAATAGGCTGCATAAAATGTTCTTTATTATTAAAATCCTTCTTTTTTATTATTAAACTATTATCTATTAATACATATTCAGTGCTGCAGGCCTCCCTCCAAATAAATAAATTTGTAAATGAATATTCACTGGTTTTAAAGCTATATGGCTTTAAAAATTTTTCAAATAAAGATTTATCACTTAGCTGTAATTTTTCAAATTTTATCATCAGAACACACCTCGTAGAAAATTGAAGTTATTTAACAATCATTATTTAAAAATTATACCATATTTTATTAAATATCCACAAGAACGTTACTTATGTAAAGTTTTGTTAAGTCATGGTTAAATGTACATTAATAAGATTTTTACGGAATTTATTCATGATAAAATAAGCATGGTAATAGCAATACATTATGTAACTTTGGGAGGATTGTGGATGGACAAATTATTAAATAATGTTGGTTATAAAATTATGGCTGAAATAGCATTATTAATTATTCTGGTCAGCAGTATAATGGGTTACGTCGCATACAGCAGTTTTTCAAGCACCATGAAGGAATCAATAACATCTTCTTTGAAATTCAGAACTGAAGATGCCTCCAAACTCATTAATTCAACAATTGAACAAGATTTTACTGCATTAAATGCTTTAGCAGATGTTAATATAATAAAATCCATGGACATTGATAATGCTAGGGAAATAATAGGTTCAGAAGCAGTAAAACTGGGATATTCTAAATTGAGCATTATTGATAGCCAGGGAAATATTTATTATTCTGATGGTGGAAAACATAACATAAACATTGCAGAAAATGATTACTTAAAAAAAGCATTAAGCGGAAAAAATACAATTTCAGACCCAGTTATAAATATCGATGGAGAACAAATCATTGAAATTGCCGTACCAATAAAAAATAACAGCGGTGAAATAAAAGGTGCACTAATAGCTGATATGGCTCCTTCAAAATTAAATTCCATTGTGCAGCAGACAAAGTTTGGAAGCACGGGTTTTAGCTATATAATAAATAATGAAGGTACAAAAGTAGTCCATAAAAATTTGAAATTAGTTTTGAATAAAGACAATACAATTAAAAATTCTAGTAAAGACAAATCCCTGATTAAGCTAGCAGAAATTGAAAAAAATATGATTAAAGGCAGAAACGGCTTTGGTAATTATAATTCACAAAATGGGGATATGCTCGTGGCTTACTCACCCATACCTGATACAAATTGGTCACTGGCAATAACAGTTTCAAGTGCAGAAGTTTTTAATGCAATAGCTTTATTAAAGTATAAATTTATTATACTTACTATTATATTTATTATACTTGGAATGGCTGTTGGCTATATTATTTCCATTGAAATAAAGAAACCATTGGTGAAAATGAAAATCTACGCCAGACAACTGTCAAACTGTGCACTAGATCATAGAATACATATCACTAGAGGGGATGAATTTGGCCAAACTGCAGCGGCGTTAAATGAAGCTGTATTTAAAATAGGAAAGGTTATGAACCAAGTAACCATGGAAAGTAAGAAATCATTAGAGTCTAGCGAAAGGGTAAAGGAATTATTTCAATGTGCAAGCTTAGAATTGCAGAAAACATATAATTCAGTTGAAACAATCAGTGCAATTATGCAGCAATCTTCTGCTTCTGTTGAGGAAGTAACAGCAAAAGCCTTAGATGTAAAAAATAAAATCAATGGTGCTGCTAAGGAAGCAGAAAGAGGAGTAAAAAGGACAAATACTATAAAAAATAATGCTGATAAAATAATTAAAGAAACTATGGAATCAAGAGCTAAAATTGAGCAGGCTTATTACAATTCAAAGGATAAATTGGAAAAGGCATTAGATGATATAAAAGTAGTAAACAATGTATCAACTATGGCAGATTCAATACTTGAAATATCCTCTCAAACTAATTTACTTGCTTTAAATGCAGCAATAGAGGCTGCAAGAGCAGGAGAACAGGGTAAGGGCTTTGCAGTGGTGGCGGATGAAGTTAGAACACTTGCAGAAAAATCGTCAAATACAGTAAAGGATATTCAAAGCAGTGTAATAAAGGTTGTTAGGGCAGTTAATGATTTAAAGGAATCCGCTGTATTTGTTTTAAATGTTATGGAAAAAGAGATAATAGTAGACTATGAAAAATCAATAAAGATAAGTGAAAAATATAAGGAAGATGGAGATGATTTTAAAGCTATCATAGAACAATTTTCAAAGTTAACTCGAAATATTGCTCTATCTGTAGAAGATATTGCAGAAAACATGGAACAGCTTACCTTGTCTATTAATGATAGTGCAAAGTCTTCCTTGGATATAGCAAATAGCGTTAATTCAGTAAATGAGCAAAATAATATTATAAGCCAGGAATCTGAAAATAATGCTAAAGGTGCAGATAAATTATTAAGCATTATAAGTGAATTTAAGTTAAAGAGTTCAAATTCTTATGAAGAAGGAATTGAAAGTTATTTAAGTTTATAAATAGGAAAGAACTCCATTTGGGGTTCTTTTGCTTTTAAATTTATAAAGATATATAATCAAATTGAAAAAATATGAAAGAGGTTATTAAGTATGAATAATTTAAGCGGAAAATGTGCCATAATTACAGGTGCATCAAATGGCATAGGCAGAAGTATAGCTTTAAAGTTTGCTGAAGAAGGTGCTTACGTAATAATTAATTATAATACCGACATTAAAGCAGCGGAGGAAACTTTAAATGTAATCAGAAGAAATAAAGGTTATGCGCAAATTTACAAGGCGGATATAAGTGATTATACACAAGTAAAGAACTTAGTTAAATTTGCAATAGATACCTATGGGAAGGTGGATATCCTGGTAAATAATGCGGGTATTTCAAAGGTTGGCTTATTTATGGACTTTCATGAAGATCAGTGGGATAGTTTAATAAATGTTAATATAAAGGGAGTATTTAATTGTTCTCATGCTGTTATTCCAAATATGATACAAAATAAAAAAGGGGTTATTATTAATATGTCATCTATGTGGGGAAATTCTGGAGCCTCCTGTGAAGTAGTATACTCAGCTACAAAAGGAGCAGTAAATTCATTTACTAAAGCTCTTGCTAAGGAAATGGGACCATCTAATATAAGAGTTAATGCAATTTCACCTGGAGTAATAAACACTAGAATGAATCAATGGCTTACTGAAGAAGAAAAAAATGATCTGCTTGATTCCATACCTTTAACGAAATTTGGAGAAACCAGTGATGTTGCAAATCTGGCAGCTTTTTTAGCAGAGGATAATTCAAGTTACATAACTGGACAAATAATTACAATAGATGGTGGATTTATATAAATTAACTATTTTAATGACAAAATAATGAAATAGTGTTATAATTTTAATTAAAATAAAAATAATATTAAATTTAATTAATTAAGGTGAGCTATGAGTGTATTAATTTTAGATGATAAGGCCTATGTAAGATACAGAATAAGGGATTTATTAGAAAGTAAACGTATTGAAGTGTTTGCTACAGCAAATTCCATTGACTTTTTTAATATTCTGGCAGAAAAAAAAGATGAAATTGAAGTAATCGTATTGGAAGTTGGGTTAAATAAAGAGGACGGATTTGAAATTATTAAAAAAATAAAGAGTAAAGACAACAATATTCCCATAATGATAGTTACTTCCCTTAACACTAGAAATGCATTTATCAAAGGCATTAAGGCCGGAGCAGTAGAGTACATTTTAAAGCCTTTTGACAATAAATTTCTACTAGAGAGAATAGATAGCTTAATTACAAGATATAAACCAACAGAAAAGAAAGTAGAAAAGATAGAGAAAAAACCTAAGCCTCAAACAAATAATATAAAAGCAGTTATGGAGAAAATGCCATCTGACTTTAATAATTATTTAGAAAAACAAATTGAAATTGCAAAAGTTCAAAGTTCTGAGGTTTCAGTGTTTATGCTGAATCTTGCAAAGACAGGGGGAGGTAAAGCAAAGGTTGAATTAAAAGAAACATATTTTATACTATCTGACCACCTGTTTATTAAACTAAAAAATTTATTTGATAAAGATGAATTATTTGTTAAGTACGGTCTCTTCAGTTTTCTTGGGGTATTGCCAAACTATAATGAAAAGCAGGCTCAATTTCTATGGAATTCCATGTCAAAGGAGTTTAACCTGCTAAAATCTCGTGATAATAAATATGAGCATTATAAATTAAATGGAGCTTTTGTTTCATTCCCTGATGATGGACAAACTAACATTGAAATTATTAATAAATTAGTTTTAAAAATGAAATCACTTTAATATAAAGGATAAAGATCTTCGGAGGTCTTTATCCTTTATATTATAATACATAAATTTCATTCAACATTCATGCCACATATATTTTCTTAAACTCATAGGGCTCTTTTAAATAACTGCGTTGATGTGATTAGGACAAACCTTACACAAAGTAAAAAAGATTAAATAACAAATAACAAATATTGTTGTTTTGCTTACAGCAAAACTTAAATTTCAGATTTTCGGCCAAAGCCGAAAATCCACATTATTGAAAATACGTATGGAGATATAAGAAATGCAGAGAACTGCTTTTGTTAAAATGTCCCTGACGGGAGATTTATGGTTGACAACCTACCGGTTTTAGAGCTTTACAGCTCTTATAATAAGCAAAATGGGATGTAGTAATAGCTAATCATCTATCTTAAGATAGGCTTGTTTATATTTTATCAACACAAATGTTTAAAAGAGCCTTAGGGCATCGGAAGAGTAATTGTACATGGAAAATGTACAAAAAAAACAGCGCCGATTCCACCTTGTGAGCAGTAATTCGGCAGCTCTTATGATTTTATTTACTGACTAAAATAAGCTGGAGTAAAATCCTTTGCCCTCAACTTCTGAAACATCCAAAATGGAAATAAATGATTTTTCATCAATTTCACGTACTATTTGTTTCAGTGAAGGAAGCTGTGCTAATGAAACTACACAGTAAAGTATTTTTTTGTTGTGACCAGTATATGCACCTTCTCCGTATAGAAAGGTAACACCTCTTTTTAATTTATCCATTAAAGCTTTGGGTTATAATTAAAATCATCTTTCTTCTATTAAGACCATTAATTACTTTGTCCATAATAAAAGAGGTTATGTACATGGATACAAGGGTGTAAAGTGCCACAGCCAGTCCAAAGTATACAGCTCCAATGCCTACAATGATTAAATTGAAGACAAATGAAATTGTGCCAATGTTAAAATCTTCATGGCGTAATTTTATCACGGCAGATACTATATCAAGGCCTCCTGTGGAACCATGGTTGCTGAATACTATACCTAAACCAACGCCGTTAATTATACCACCGTATATACATAATAAAAGCGTGTCATTTAGATTAATATAATGCCTTAATGGTGATGTAATTATTAGAAATATAGACAAAGCAAGTGTGCCAATTAAGGTGAAAAATGAAAAACGTTTATTAATTTTAAAGTAACTAACTAGAAGTAAAGGAATATTTATAATAAGTACGGTATATCCAGCAGGAATCTTAACTAAGTATTGTAAAATTAATGAAATACCAGATACCCCGCCGCTTAATAAATTAGCGTTGACAATAAAAACATTAATTCCTATTGATGATATAAAACTTCCTAGAATGATAAATAATATATTTCTATAATACTTCATAAAATATGAATTTATCTTACCCAAAAAATCAGTCCTCCCAATAATTAGATTTATCATTGATTTGAATATACATAAATATTACAATATAATTATCAAATAAACAACCATTTAGATTTTAAAGGAAATTATAATTTTTATTGAGGGGGATGGTACTATGAGATCAATTTTTATATACATAAAGCTTGGAGTGTTTATGCTATTCAGCCTGTTTAAGAAAAGTAAGCTGGAGAAACTTAGAGCACAGGGCAAAGATGAAGAGGCAAAGCAGTACATATATATAAAAGTAAGGGAATGGGGCCAATTTATTATAAGACAGGTTGGAGCAGAGGTAGAAGTAGCAGGCGAAGATAACATTCCTAAGGGACCATGTTTATTTGTGTCAAATCATCAAGGTGCAATGGATATACCTTTAATTTTAGGAACTTCCCATAGAACCATTGGATTTGTTGCAAAGAAAGAGTTATTAAAATATAGATTTCTTGCATACTGGTGCAAACAAATTAACTGTGTTTTTATGGATCGACAAAATATCAGAGAGGCAATGAAATCTATTGACCAAGGGGCTGAATATTTGAAAAACGGAAGCAGTCTGCTGATATTTCCTGAAGGTACTAGAAGTAAGGGACCTAAGGTGGGAGAATTTAAAAAGGGCAGCATAAAACTAGGATTGAAAGCTGAAAAACCAATAGTTCCTGTTTCAATTTCCGGTTCATATCTTTTAAGAGAGGCAAATTCAGGCTGGAAGTTTAAAAGAGGAAATGTTAAGATAACCTATGGCAAACCAATAGATCCAACTACTATAGATAAAAAAGAGCAGAGGGAATTAACAGAAAAAATAAGAGAAATAATAATTGAAAACCTTTAAAATAAAGTAAAAAAGATTAAAGAATAAAGATCAAATATTGTCGATTTTCTGCTTAGGCATAAAATCTATAATGTAGTTTTGCCATACGGGCAAAACTACATTATTTATTATTTAATCTTTATTCTTTGTTATTTGCAGCTGTGATGGCTGCAGCTTTTTCGGCAGTCAGCGCAGCTGCTATTATTTATCGGAGTACATTTTATCATAAATGTATTATTCTCATATTTAAGTTCAACCTTACTAAAAGTTTCAGCTACGCTGTGGTGGTATTTTATTGGTAAATCTTTAAATTTAACTGAAGGCACTTGCTGGTCAAGTTCGTCAAGTAAAACATCTACTGAGGATCGGCTGCAGCATACTTTTGATAATTTTAATGCTGCACAATTATATTCAGGATGAGCCTTTAATAATTTCATAAGCTGTTCATAGGCTGCATTATCTATATTTATAAAGCTGTTCATTTAATCACTCCTTACATTATCTGATGTTATAATAGTTTTATGGAAATGTCTATACTTAATTTCCCTAATGAGAGTTAAAATAAATTGTGCTATAATAAAGTAAATACAAATCATAAATTTAGGAGGGACCTTATTGCTAAAGTGTGAAGTTTGTGGAAAGGCAGCAGATAAGCATCATATAGTTTATAGAAGTCAAGGTGGAGTTGATTATGAGCTTAATTTTAAATATTTATGCTCAGAGCACCATAGGGGGAAAAACGGGCCTCACAAAGACAGAAACTTAGATTTACAATATAAATTAGAATTGCAGTCAAAGATTAAGCAGCTTCTAAAAAATGAATATTATTCTATTGATGAATTAGTACAAATTTTAAAAATCAATAAGGGCATGATGAAAAGGTTACTGAAAAATTTCAAATTATATAAAGAAGGCTATAAATCCTCAGATGTTATATTTAGATTGATGGGATGCAAGGAATATAGCGAGGAGATGCTGTATGAATTCTGTGATTTTATCGCCAATTTTTAATTAAATTAGTGATATAATACTATTATTATTTAAAAGACAGGTGATTGCTGTGGACTTATTTGATATTCAAAGACAAAAATCTTTAAAACAAAGCGCTCCTTTGGCTGAGAGGCTTAAACCAAGAAAAATAGAGGAGTTTGTTGGGCAGGAGCATATATTAGGTCCTGGTAAACTACTGTTCAGGGCAATAAAAGCAGATAGAATTACTTCTTTGATTTTATATGGACCTCCAGGCACCGGGAAAACCAGCTTAGCTAAAATAGTTGCCAATACTACCAGGTCAAATTTTGTGCAGTTAAATGCTGTTACCTGTGGAGTTAAGGAAATTAGAGAAGTGGTAGAGGAAGCTAAAAACGCCCTGGGAATGTATAATAAAAAGACAATTCTTTTTTTAGATGAAATACACAGATTCAACAAAGCCCAGCAGGATGGGCTGCTTCCCTATGTTGAAAATGGAACTTTAATATTAATAGGTGCAACTACAGAAAATCCTTATTTTGAAGTAAATAGGGCACTTATTTCCAGATCTATGATTTTTGAATTAAATCCACTTACTCCTGAACATATAGGCAGAATAATTGACAGAGCTGTTAATGATACTGAATTGGGGCTGGGAAATTTAAATGTTAAATTAAATCAGGATGGCAGAGAATTTCTATGCGGTATTGCAAATGGAGATGCCAGAAAGGCACTTAATGCTTTGGAGCTGGCTGTACTGACTACAAATAGAAATGAAGGTACAGGTAAAATAGAAATCACCCTTGAGGTTTTGGAGGAATGTGTTCAAAAAAAGGCAATAAATTATGATAAGGATGGGGATAACCATTATGATATTGCCTCTGCATTTATAAAAAGCATGAGAGGATCCGATGCTGATGCAGCATTGCATTATTTGGCCAGGATGATTCACGGTGGAGAGGATGCTGTGTTTATTGCAAGGAGAATAGTTATTGCAGCTTCAGAAGATGTGGGTAATGCGGATCCCATTGCAATTGTGGTGGCAAATAGTGCAGCTCAGGCAGTTCAGTTCATTGGGATGCCGGAAGCTAGAATTATATTGGCTCAGGCTGCGGTTTATGTAGCTTGTGCACCTAAAAGCAATGCATCTTATTTGGGCATTGACCAGGCACTGCAGGATATTAATAACACCAATATAGGCACTGTACCAATGCATCTAAGAGATAAACATTACAGCGGAGCACAAAATTTGCAGCATGGACATGGGTATATTTATCCTCATAATTATAAAAATCACTATGTAAAGCAGCAGTATCTTCCAGATGAATTAAAGGAAAAGGTATATTATAAGCCAAGTGACAACGGTTATGAAGTTAAGATAAAACAATGGCTTGAAAAAATAAAAGAATAAAATTATACATAAACCATTTAATTATGGGCATCCTATTTTTAACGCAGTATATAAGGTTGTAGAGGAGGATGTTCATGGCTGATTTTAATTTAAGTGATATAAAGGATATTCATGTTGGCGATTTGCCATCAGCAAAACTAGGTATAGTTGATAGTTTATTAGGCAGAGATGAGCATAAGGAAGAGGTTAAATCACTGTCTTCTTATAAAAAAGGACATGAAATTGGAACGCAGATTGAAAATTTATTGAAAGGCGATCAGAGAGACTACTAGTATTAGTATAAGGAAAGGCTTTGGATTTTAATGAAAATCCAAAGCCTTTATAATTTTTGCGTATATTTTTTAATTAATTTATAAAAAATTTTTAAAATTTGTGTTTATGTCTTTATAATTTGTGATAAAATGGTAATATGTATTATTAAATTTTATAGGTGGTATTATGAGTTACGAGGAAAATGATAGGGAAACTCTAATTAATTTATTAAAAACTAAAGATGAAATTATTGATGAGTTAAAAAATGAAATAGATGAACTCACTTATTTTGCTAACTTTGATTCTATGACAGGAGTATACAACAGAAGATATGGCTTAAAATTACTGCATAATTTTATTAATATTTCTAAGCCGGAAAAAATTCATACTACGGTTTGTTTCATCGATGTGGACAAGCTTAAAAGGGTAAACGATAACTATGGTCATGATGAGGGTGACAAGCTGCTCATTGAAATTAGTGCTGTGCTTAAAAAAAGTGTCAGAAATGGGGACATTGTTTTCAGACTTGGCGGGGACGAATTTATTGTTATTTTTCCTCATACTACATTAAAACAAGCAAAAAAAATTGAAAAAAGAATATGGGAAAATATTGAGAAAATCAATAATAGCAATAGATTTAAATTTAAACTGCAGATAAGCAGCGGCTTTTGTGAATTCACCAACAGCGATGTTAATTCCATAGATGAGTTAATAAGAAAGGCGGACAGCAATATGTATAAACAAAAAAATGAAAGGATCTTTTTATTGTAATGTATATCCTCTATAAATAATTTACTTATGATTGTAAATAATAAGAGTAATATAATGCAGGAAATAAATGCATTGTAAATTATAAGTAAATATTAGGAGGAAAAGTATGTTTGAGAACATAATTAAATCCATTGCAGATGCAAATTCTGATGAAATGCTGGAAAAGTTATTAACAGAAAGTTATGATAAGAACTTATTTGTTTTAGTTACTGCAGCACAAAAAATTACACTTAGAGCTATAATTGAGGCATCAATTCGAGGAGAAACAGGGAAACCATTGTCAAGAACCTATGGCAGCCCTAATGTACAATCACCCTGGGAAAAAATATTCTTAAATCCAACCCAGCTGTTTAAACTTCCCACAAAGGACCTAAATACAATTAAAACAGATGTAGTTATTGGCAGAAAATGCGGCAAACCATTAAATTTAAAAATGCCCATAATTATAACTGGCATGTCCTACGGTGGATCTTTAAGCATGAAGGTTAAGGAAGCTTTAGCTACAGCATCAACAAATGCAGGTACTGCAACCAATACTGGCGAAGCACCATTAAATGATATAGAAAGAAGTGCAGCAGCAAAACTTATTGGTCAGTACAACAGGTATCATAGATTAACAGACCCGGAAGACTTAAGTAAATTAGATGCCATAGAGATTCAGCTTGGCCAGGGAGCTTGGGGCGGTGCTGTACCAACAGAAAAAACTAATTTAAACACTGATGAGCAAATGAGAAGTATTTGGAATCTGGATGAAGGAGAAATACCAAAAAGGGAATCCAGATTTAACAATGTGAATAATACAGCAGATATTGTTAACTTGGTTAATGATTTAAAAAATAAATATGATATTCCAGTAGGCATAAAGATTGCTGGGACACATTTTATAGAAAAAGAACTGGATGTAATAATTAAAACCAATGCTGACTTTATAACCATTGATGGAGCTGAAGGAGGAACTGCGGGAGCACCCCCAACACTGGAGGATGACTTAGGACTTCCAACTCTGTATTCCATATCCAGAGCAGATAAATACTTAACAAGTCATAAAGTTAGAGAAAAATATGACATTATAGCTGCAGGAGGGCTGAAAACACCCGGAGACTTTTTAAAGGCAATGGCATTGGGGGCAAATGCAGTGTATATAGGTTCAATTGCTGTGGTAGCAGCCTTACAGAGTCAAACAACAAAGGTAACACCATTTGAAACAACATCACAATTATTTTTATATGGTGCAAAGCATGCTGAAGACTTTAATGTGGAAAAAGGAGCAGCTACATTGACCAATTTCTTAAACTCCTGTAATGAAGAAATGAAGTTAGCTCTTACAGCTATGGGAAAACAAAGCATTACAGAGTTAACACTGCAGGATCTGGTATCAGTAGATAAACAGCTGGCAGAGGCATTAAGCATTGGATATGCAGGGGAACCATGCAGTTAAAATGCAATATTCAAAATAAGAAAGTTGTATTTACACTTTCTTATTTTTTTAATATATGTTTATGTTGTGTAATTATAAGCTTTGTTATAAAATAATGTTGGATTTATTTCTTAATAATCTATAATTAAGGAAATTTATAAGTGCATAGATAATAAGGTAAGGAGATGTATTAAATGCCAGATAATAATCAGGATATGTCAATGAGTGATATGATTGATGCTATTGATGCTTCAATGCATAGAATAAGCATAGGGGATTTAGTTAACGGTAAAATCATATCAGTATCAGAAAGCGAATTATTAGTAAACATAGGCTTTATGTCTGATGGAGTGGTACCAAGAAGTGAAATTACCAATGATGAAAACATTAATTTAAAGGAAATATTTAAACCGGATGAAGAAATAAAACTTTGTGTACTGGAAATAAACAATGGAGAAGGAAATGTACTACTTTCAAAAAAAGAAGCAGACAAAATAAAGGTTTGGGACGATTTAGAAAGTGCATTTAATAATGGGGAGACAATTAAGGTTAAAGTAAAGGAAGCTGTTAAAGGCGGTGCAGTGGCATATTATAATGGCATTAGAATATTTATCCCAATATCACAGCTGTCACTAAACAGAGTGGAAGATGCCAATGTTTTTAAGGATAAGGAATTATCAGCAAAGATAATAGAATTTGATAAAGATAATGAAAATGTAGTGGTTTCTGCAAAGGCAATTGAAAAAGCTGAGGCAGAAAAGAAACGTGAAGCAGTATTAAACAGCATAACTAAAGGAGAAAAAAGAGAAGGAACTGTAACAAGACTTGTTAAATTTGGAGCATTTGTTGATTTAGGCGGAGTAGAGGGCTTAATTCATATTTCAGAGTTATCCTGGAAGAGAGTAAATGATCCATCTGAAGTGGTATCAGAAGGTGACAGGGTTTCAGTTTATGTGCTGGATGTGGATAAGGAAAAAAACAGAATATCTCTAGCATTAAAAGATGTTAAAGACAATCCTTGGAATGACATTTCTTCTAAATATCAAATTAATTCAATAGTTGAAGGCAAAGTAACAAAATTCATAAAAGTTGGAGCTTTTGTTGAATTAGAACCAGGATTAGATGGATTGGTACATATTTCAGAAATAAGTGAAGAAAGGGTAGCAAATCCAGCTGATAAGCTTACTATTGGAGACACTGTGAAAGTTAAAATATTAGATATAAATGAAAAGGAAAAGAGAATCAGCTTAAGCATAAAAGAAGCAGTAGATAAACCAGTGGAAGACTATTCTAAATTCCAGGAAAGTGAAAATTCATCTGTAACTTTAGGTGATGTATTTAAAGATAAATTTAAAAACTACAAATTTGAATAATTAGTATTTAAGGGATTAGTTTTTTAAACTGTCCCTTAAATTTTTCAGATATATTATGAAAAATTTGTTAAATAACATTTAATAAATAGATTGATTTTTTATTATTAAATGCTATAATGAAAGCAGTTAAATATTTGTAAAAAATGTGTAGAATATATAACTTTTATCGATAATGGCAAACTTATTGAAAAATAAGGACGCAAAGCTAAAGGGCCTTTGAAAAATGGCAGCCTGGCCGTCGAAGTAGGAGTTTTTCTTTTGCCCAAATTAAAAAGTTAATATTTTGATACATACACTTTTTTACCGATAATAGCAAACTTATTGAAAGATAAGGACGCAAAGCTAAAGGGCCTTTTGAAAAAATGGCAGCCTGGCTACCGAAGAAGGAGAGTGTAAAAATGTTTAAAAAAAGACCATTAGTGTTAGTTGTGCTAATGACCTTTATTATGTTACTTATGAGCCCTTCGGCAAAAGCAGCTACAACAACAATTACAGTTGGAAGTTCATCTAAATTAAAATCTGCATTAACAAGCGGGAAAAATGTAACAATTCTAAACGGCAACTATATTATAACTTCTCTAAATAAAATTTCAAATAATATAGTTATTCAAGGACAAGATAATACGGTTATAGATGGCAATAATAGTATGGGCATTTCATTAAATGGAGTTCACGATGTGGAATTTAAAAATATAAAGTTTAAAAATATTGGAAGTATAGAATTATTAAATTCATACAATATTAAATTTACTAATGTACAGTTTGATAACCTTTATCATAACGGTATAGTTATGGATAATTTTAAAAATGTTGAATTTAGCAATTGTACCATTTCAAATGTTGGAAGCACCGATGTTGATGTTACCTGGCAGGGAATGGGACTAGCCTTATCAAATGGAAGTGACCTTAAAATTCATGATTCTGAAATTTATAATACCTTTGGTCATGGGGCTGTATTCTTAACAAATAACTCAAATATAGAAATATATAAAAATAAAATTCATGATACTTTCTACAGAGGAATTGAATTATTTGACAGCGGAAACACTGGTAGTATTCATGACAATAGTATTTATAATACTGGTTCAATAAATAATACAGATTCAGGTGTAGGCTGTAATGGCATATATGCAGACAATAATTCTGATCAGGTAGATATTTTAAATAATACAATTTATAATGTTATTGAAAATGGAATAGAGGGAACCTTTAAAAGTGTTCAATATAATAGTATAACGGGAACTGGTGTTGATATGATTAATCATCCAACTCCATCCGGTGAAGGAATTTATGGCTTAAGAGGTGTTTACGTAGGTAATGTTATAAAGAATAGTTATGGATCAGGAATTAAAGTTTATTCCCAGGATACAATTTCAAATCTTACCATTAGCCAGAATTCAATATATGATGTGGTAAATTCTGAGTCAGCAATAAATATAAATTCAGAAATAGGCTACTCAAATGTTGATATATCTTCAAATGACTCATATGATAATAATTATTGTGTTTTCGTAAGGAATGTAAATGCTGTTAACCTAAATGTTACAGGGAACACAGCAGCAGGATCAAATGTTATGGATGTATATTTAAATAATTAATTATAGTAAGTGTAAGACTGTTGACAAACATAAATTGTCAGCAGTTTTTTTTATTTGTGCTAAAATAGTGGCACATAGGGTACTTAGAACTTTTTATACATATTTTAAATAAAATAATAAGTAAAACGCAGCAATAAATCAGATTTTTTAGAAAAATCAAGAAATAATACTTGTTATTTGGTAAGAATATGTGGTATTATTTTAAAATAAAAGTTATAATTTGTATTATAAAAATAGTAATTATAAAAGCTATTTTGTAAACAAAAGTCGCAATTTTCATATTTTTGCATAAAATCCATATGGAGATTCATTTTTAGGTGGTGTTAAAGTGGAGAATGAAGAGAATTTTGGAATTGAGGATTTTCTGGATGTTATTAAAAGAAGAAAATTAATTATTGTAATTTCTTTTTTCATATCTATTATACTGGCTGTTTTATTGAGTTTCTATTTTATTAAGCCCAATTATACAGTTAGTACAAGTGTAATTGTAGGTAAAACAAATGAGTCAAGTATTGATCAGGCAGGATATAACAATATCTTGTTATATCAAAATCTATTGAAAACTTATAGTGAAATTATAATGTCCAATACCGTGTCAAAAAAAGCTAGTGAAAAGCTGAATGGCGAATTCACTGAAAAGCAGATCCTTCGCTTAATAAAAGTTATTCCAAAAGACAATACTCAGATTTTAGTAATAACGGCTCAGGGGCCTAGTGCTGAAAAGGCTTTAGATTTATTGAATGCTGTATCTGCATCATTTATTGAACAGGCATCAAGAGTATACCCGTCAGTTAGCGTTGACATTTTAGATAGAGCTGAACTATCATCTTCAACTAATAGCAGAAGCAAGGGACTTATATTTTTGGTGGTATTTTTTATTGAAATTATGCTTTTAACTGGGAGTGTATTTCTAATTGAATACTTTGATTTATCAGTAAAGAATGACAGCGACATAGAAAAATATATAGGCTTAAAAGTAATTGGAACTATTCCCAAGTATAAATAAAACAAAAATTTTTAATAAGGGAAGTGAAGTAAGTAACATGGGTTTATTGCACATAGAAAGTATAGTCAGACCCGATTCTCAAATTTCAGAGGCATATAGAATGCTTAAAGCTGATATTGAAATTTCTGATTTTGATAAAAAAATTAAAACCATAATGATAACTAGTACGGGGTTTCAGGAGGGAAAAACGTATATAGCAGCAAATCTCTCCGTACAAATAGCGCAAGGCGGAAATAAAACAATCATTGTGGACTGTCACAGAAGGAAACCGGACATAGATAAAATTTTTAAACTTTCAAATGAAAAAGGGCTATCAGACATTTTACTTGAAAATATTAAATTTCAGGACTTAATTCAATCAACATCAGAACAAAATTTATATGCATTAACAGCTGGTAAATTTACAGTAAATTCTGTTAATTTATTTAATTCCATAAAATTTGAAGTTCTAATAAATTATCTAAAAGAAATTTTTGATTTTATCATACTGGATTGTCCTCCAATAATGGCTGGTGCTGATACCCAAATTATTTCAAGGAATTCTGACGGCTGTATATTGGTAGTTGCCGCAAGAATGCAGGATAGAGAAAGCATTGTTAAAGCTAAGGAATCCTTAGAAAAAATAAATTCTAAAATATTAGGAGCAGTGTTAAATAAAGCAGAAGTTAACAGAAAATCATATTATAAATATTATAAAAAAATAGAAAAAGAAAGAAATAAAAAACATAACCATTCTTATACATGGTTATGAATGTAAAGGAGTGAAATTAATTACGGAAAATAGGATTAAATTTTTAAATACCTATATTGATAACTTAACAATGGAGGAGACAATAGACCAAATAGATAAACTGATTACAGATGGCAGCTATCATTATATTGTGACTCCAAATGTTGATCATATTGTAAAGCTGGAAAAGGATATTGAATTTCAAAATGTTTATAAAGAAGCAGATCTAATTTTAACTGATGGAATGCCTTTAATTTGGATTTCAAAATTACTAAAGGAGACAATAAAAGAAAAGATATCCGGATCAGATCTTTTCCCTAAGGTTTGTCAGTTAGCAGCTAAAAAACACTATACAGTATTTTTGCTGGGAGCTGAACAGGGCGTGGGGGAGAAAGCTGCTAAAAACCTTGAAAATAAGTATAAAGGTTTAAAGGTTATTGGTACCTACTCACCAAAGTTTGGCTTTGAAAAAGATGTACAAGCTATAAATCATATTATAGATCTTATAAATAATAAAAAACCTGATATTCTTTGCGTTGGGCTAGGTGCACCAAAACAAGAAAAGTTTATTTATAACTTTAAAGATAAATTAAAGGTTCCAATTTCATTAGCTATTGGCGCATCAATTGATTTTGAAGCCGGTAAAGTTAAAAGAGCACCAAAATGGATGCAAAATGCAGGGCTGGAATGGTTTTATCGAATTTTAATGGAGCCAAAGAGAATGTTCGGGAGATATCTTAAAGATGCCGTAGAGATTGGACCGATTTTCTTTAAATATCGCAGCTATGTAGATGACACAGCTGATTATGTAAAAGATTAGTACTAGGAGAATATTGCTATGGATGGATTATTAAAAGCATTGCTTTTTATTTTATTAAGCATAGTTGTGCCATTATCTTTTTATATTAAGCAAATTGAGATTATCTATTTAATTGGATTTGCATTACTATGCGTTATATTTATAATAAAGCACAATCATAAGCTGTATATATTAACAAAAACTCCACTGAGGTTTTATTTGGTTTTTTTATATATCAGCTTCATTTCAGAAACAATTCTTTTAATAACCAACATGGCAATATTTAAGTTAACTTTTAGTTCATATGTGAGAATTTGGATATATTTTCTTTTAATGATGTTTGTGTTAAGCGTTTCTTTTAAAAAAAGTATGGTTATGGATGTTGTCAATTCAATTATTATTTCATCTTTCATTCCAAACATTATAGCTGTAATTCAATTTAAATATAATATATTCACTATTATAAATTCCCTTGAAGGACAGAGAAGACTTGGAAGTACATTTTCACATCCAAATTTTTATGCATATTACATTGTAATTGTAATAATATGCCTGCTGTATAAAAAAAATAGTATGACAAAAAAAATATATAAAACATATCTATATATTTATATTGCATTAAATGCACTTTTACTCATAGTTACTTATGCAAGGACACCAATGATAGTGCTAATAGTTATAATCTTAAGCAGTGTAATTAATTACTCTTTTTCAAAACATAATTATTTAACTGTAGTAACAATAAGCTTTTCAATGGTTATTTTTTCAGTAATTATATATTTAATACTGAATAGTAATGTATTTCTCACAAGCAGGTTTAATATATCTGAAAATGGAAGCTCCTTTACATGGAGACTAGGGATGTGGAGTAGCGCCATGAGTTATTGGTCAAAAAGTATTATATATATAATATTTGGCTGTGGATGGGTAACTTCAAAGGAATTTGTGAAGGGAGCAGCCTACCAAGGATTAAATATGCATAATGAGTTTCTAAGATTAATTTTTGATACTGGAGTTTTTGGTTTTATATATTATTTCACATTTTTTATTGAATTAATTGTAAAAATTAAAAAATCCAATATTAGTAAAATAAAAAAGGTGTTATTAAGAAATTTAACAATTTTATTAGTAATTGCCTGTGCTGATGATAATATTCTTATTGCACCTGAAAACTGTATTTATTTAATTGTTTTGTTTGCAGCAGTTTATGCAGAAAGCTATTGGAGAAAAGATGAGGAGTTTGTATGAAAAATGTTATGATTATTAATTTAGCAAGACAATATGGAGGAGCTGAAAAGGTAACGGAAGATATCCTGTTTAACATAAATAAGAAAAAATATAATGTATTTTTAGTTTGCTTGAGCAATAGCAGATTTTATAATGAAATAATTAATAAAACTAATAATACTTTTACAATACTGACCTTACCTTATAAGAAAAGCAGTGTTTTGAAATATTTTATAAAAACCATAAAATATATAAATTCCAATGATATTCAGATAATTCACGCACATGGTGCTTTTTCCAGTTTAGTTGGAACTATATGTGGAAAGATTAAAAAGATAAAAGTTATCACTACAATTCATGGAAGAGCTGATTTTGATAGAAATCAAGGACTTAGAGCAAAAATATATAAATTTATGGAAGTTTTCCTTCATAAGTATAACAAATATTACTTAACTGTTTCAGAAGATTTAAA
The DNA here is from genome assembly GCA_029256485.1 of Clostridiaceae bacterium. The sequence continues at coordinate 9,437 of JAQSXU010000051.1, read as the reverse complement.
AAAACACATGGTTGAAAGTGGATTAACATCAGATAAAGTTTTGGTAATGCATAATGGTATATCTGCAAAAATTAAAACTGACAATGAAATTAACTATAAAGAAAAATTTTTTAAAAAAAATGATTTTATGATAGCATCTATTGGACGTTTGACTAAAGTAAAAGGTCATATTTATTTACTTGAAGCATTAAAAAAATTAAACACTAATAATATTGAAGTTAAATGTTTAATTGTGGGAGAAGGAGAATTGCAGCAATATATTAGTGAGAAAATTATAGAATATAATTTGGATGGTAATGTTAAACTAATAGGCTTTATTAATAATATAGATGATATTATTATGTGCAGTGACGCAGTTGTTATGACTTCTTTAATGGAGGGACTGCCATTAACCATACTTGAAGCCTTTAGAGATTCCACAATTGTGCTGGCACCCAGAGTTGGAGGAATACCAGAAGTAATTAACCATGGAGAAAATGGACTGCTGTACAATTCTTTGAACACTGATGAAATTGCTGATGAACTAACAAAAATTAAATATAAGAATTATGATTTGGATACTATTAAAAAAAATGCTTTTAATAGCTTTCTTGAAAATTGGACTACAGAGAAATTTATAGAAAATACCGAAAAAGTTTATGATAGTTTATAAAAGCATAAAGAAGGTGATAAAATTAAGGACTTAGTTTCGGTAATTATTCCAATGTACAATAGTGAAAAATATATTTATGAAACAGTTAAAAGTGTGTTAAACCAAAACTATGATAATAAAGAAATTATTATAGTGGATGATGGAAGTTCAGATGATTCAGCTAGTATAGTAAAAGAAATGGCAGAGAAATTTGGAAGCAAAATTAAATATTATTACCAGGAAAATGGAGGGGTTTCCAAAGCTAGAAATATTGGTATAAAAAAAGCTAATGGAAAGTATATTGCATTTATTGACAGTGACGATTTATGGCTGCCTGATAAGCTGGAAAAGCAGATTGCTAAGTTGAAAGATACAAAAATGAAAAGCTGCTATTGTGGATTTTTATATTATTACGAGGATAGCAATGTGGAAAAAAGGGAAAAGATTAATTTTGCTGAAGGAAAAATATTATATGATGTTTTAAGTGATAGAACCTGGTGTTCAACTATAACCTGGATAATAGAAAAAGAATTGATTATAAATTATAAATTAATGTTTGATGAAAATTGTAATTGGGGCGAAGATTTTGAGTTTTTTATTAAAATTGCTGCATTGACAGAGGTTGCTTGTGTTGAAGAGTATTTATCAATAGCCAGAGTGAGGGCTAATTCATTAAGCACAGGTCAGGCAATTTTGGACAAAACTAATGATATATATGTTTGGATACGGTTAACAGAGTGGCTTGAAGAAAACAAAAATATATTAATCTATAATGATATGAAAAAAGTAAAAGATTTAATTTTTGGATACAGAATACCAAATTCAATAATTAAAAATATTTACACATTAGTAAACAGTAGGGAAATAGAATTAAATCATAACATGAGCTTTATACATGAAAAGCTAGAAAGTAAATATATAAAAGGTCTAAAAAAGAACAATGGTTTTAAAACTTTAAAGTTGTATATTAAATTATTTTTAATAAAGCTTAAATTATTAGAACATAAACAATAGTAATTCTTCAAAAATGGAGAAAGGAAAGCACTATGAAAATAATGATTAATCATATAAAAAACACATATAATTACGGCAGTGCAATGATGGCAATAAATTTAATATATTATCTTGATAAATATATTCATGGAAACGCTGAATACAGCGTTGATTCTGAAGGAACAGATAATTTAAATAGAATACTTTATTATATCAAATCAAAAAACATTGAAATTGATAACATGGAATTATACAAAAATAGAAAAGTTCCAAAAAATAAAATCTCAGGCAGAATTTATAAAATGTTATTTTTCAAAACCGATGTAAAATATTACACAAATTATATTAGTAAAAAATATGATGCAAATATTATTTTAGGCGGTGATGATTTATCAGAATATTATTCAAAAATTGATGTTATAAAGGAATTAATTAGGATAAGAATTCTAAGCAAACATATACCAGTATTATTAGTTGGACAGACAATAGGGCCTTTTACTTACTACAGAAAAAATATGGCAGCCTATTGCTTGAAAGATTGCTATATATACACAAGAGATAATTCAACTTATAAATACTTAACACAGGATTTAGGATTAAATACTAAAAATATAGTGGATTCAGCAGATTTAGCTTTTTTAGATCTGCCTGACAATAAAATAATAAATTCAAAGGATATGCTGGGAAAATATAACCTTTTAAAGAACAAATATATTACCTTGGTACCGTCAGGACTTGTCAGCCAATATACAAGTAATGAATTAGATTATATTAACACCTGGAACAATATTATTAATAATATATTACAAAATAAGGAGCTTAATGGATTTAACATTGTTCTTTTGCCACATGTATTAAAACCTGATTTAGCAGATGATAGAACAATTATAAGGAAGTTATCAAAACAAATTAAAAACCAAAGATTAATTTTTATATATGATGAACTTTTGCCTCATGAAGCAAGAGAAATATTGGGTAATGGCCTGCTTACAGTATCAGCCAGGATGCATGCCTCAGTTTCAACATTTCAAATGGGAAAACCTGCAATAAGTTTATCTTATAGTATTAAATATAAAGGTGTTATTGGTGAAACTTTAGGATTAAGCGGATTAGTCATAGAATGCAGTGGGGATAAATTATGGGAATCAACTCATATTGCTGAGCAAGTTGAAGCTAAAATTGACTATGTGATTAAAAACTACCAGGTATTGCAAGATAAAATTATTCGCAGTGTTCGTAGTAGCAAAAAACTATCTTTGGCTCAAATAGAACATATAGCAAAAAAAATAGGTTAAAGGGTGGCGGAATGAAAGCTTTAGTTTCAAGAAAAAGAAAATTATTTAAGGATATATTTATTTATGGTTTTGGAATGGTAAGCGTTAAAATATTTAATTTTTTATTTATACCATTTTTAACCAAGTATATTGAATCAGATAAATTTGGTGAATTTGATTTAATAAGCAGTCTTATACTATTATTAATTCCCCTGGTAACTTTTGAAATTTCTGATGGAATTTACAGGTATACTCTATCTGCTAAATCCATAGAGGAAAAAAGCGCATATATTTGTAACGGACTTATAGTTTTATTAAAAGGAATAGGTTTATCTTTAATAACATTAATTATCATTTACTTGTCAGGATTTAGCAGTAAAATTCCATATTTAATGTACAATTATATCTGGTTAGTAATGGCTGCAATAAACGGAGTACTTGTACAAATAGTTAGAGGTTTAGAAAAAGCTATAATTTATTCAATTAATACAATAGTATTTTCTATTTCCACCATAATATTAAATATTTTTATAGTAGTTTTCCTTAATATGGGTATATTTGGACTAATTGTAACAAACATATTAGGATTTTTAATATCCAATATTTTCTTAATGACTTATATATTGTTAAGTACAAATATAAGTAAAAACATTAATAAATCAACTCAAATTTTATTAATAAAGTTTTCTGCTCCTTTAATTTTTAGTACCATAAGCTGGTGGGTTATGAATGTTTCTGACAGATATTTAGCAGCTGAATTCGTAGGACTGAAAGAGCTTGGGGTATACTCTATGGGAAATAGGTTTTCTTCAATGCTTGGATTTGTATACACTATATTTGAACTTGGCTGGCAGACCGTTTCAATTAAATCATTTAACAGTGATGACAGAGAAGAATTTTATTCAAAAGTATTTAATCTGTTAGCTTTAATTATGTTTAGTATAGTTATTTTCAGCTTATTTTTTATTAAACCTTTTATAGGTGTTTTTGTATCAGAAGAGTATTTTATGTGCTATAGATATATACCTCTGCTTTTGCTGGCCATGGTATTTAATTGTTTCTCAAGTTTTTACGGTATAGGTTATCAGGCTGTAAAGGACACAAAAGGAGCTACTAGAACAGCACTTATTGCTTGTGCTGTTAATATAATTATAAATTTAATATTTATGCCTAAGTATGGTATATATACTGCTGTTATTTCAACTTTTTTAGCCTTCCTAGTTATGTCCATTATCAGAATTATTGAAATGAAGGATTACTTTAAGGTAAAAATAAAATTATATAATTATGCTTTATTTGCAGCATCCTTGTATTCGGTTTATTTTTTATATTTTGGATAGTGGACTAGCTATTTTTATTAGAAAGGTAATATTACAGAGAATAAGGTGATTAAGAATGAATGTTCTTAGAAGAATTAAAAGAGATTTAAAAATGTTTATAAAAATAAAAAAAATAGAGAAAACATACAAAGAGAAGCCAAATGAGTTTAATAAAGAAATTCCATATGTAAACAAACCCGGAATAGTTTTATCATTTGATGATAGTGTAAGAGTAAAACATTGGTATACCTATGGTAAGGATTTATTTGGGTTTTATAAGGTAAAGGCTACATTTAATATAAATGCCATGTTACCATTTGTAAACAGGCTTCACAGCCAGGAAGAAATTGATATGCTTATTGAATTACAACATAATGGGCATGAACTAGTTCACCATGGTTACAGCCATAAAGATGCAGTAAAATACACAGCAGCAAATGGTGAGAATAAATGGCTTCAGGATGATATAGACACATTAATTGATTGGATGGATAAGCAGGCACATTCAGTAACAAAGGAGAAAATGAAGAAACCTGTAAGTTTTGCTTTCCCATACAGCTCTTATAATGAAAGTATAGTAAATGAGCTGATCCCTAAGTATTTCAAGGTATGCAGAGGACATTTCAATAAGAATAAATTTCATGATTTAGTTTCATTTGAGCAAACTGGTTTTGTTCCTTCTATATGTATCGATTCCAATATATTACCAGATGTAAGATTTATTAAACCAATGCTTAAATTGGCCAAGCGAACGGGAAAAAACATAATATTAATGTGCCATTCAATATTACCAGAAGAAATTAACTGGAATGATTTTAATTGGGGACCAGCTTCATTAGAAGCCAGTGAATATAGAATAACACCCAAAAGCCTCTTGTATATAATACAAGAAGCAAAAAAACTGGATTTAGAATTTTATACACTTTCTGAAATAGGCGGTATAGCATCTTTTATTGATGCAAATTTTGAAAGCACAATAAGAGAAAAATTCAACATTAATTTTCAACAGAAAAAATTCATATCAATTAATGACTTAATAAATATCAATAAATTAGACTTATCTAGCAGAAATATTTCAAATTTAGGTGGAATTGAATATTTCTTCGATTTAGAGGAACTGGATTTAAGTAACAATAATATAACCGATATCAGAATATTGTCTAAGCTTAAAAAATTAAGAACAGTTAATTTGAAAAATAATTACATTAGTAATTCCTCTATTACTGTATTAGATAAATCAGTAAAAATAATATTATAAAATAAAGTTTTAAAACTTTAATGGAAAGGAGATAAAAATGAATAGTTCAAATAAGTTTGTATTTTTTAAGGTATATCATTTTATAGCTGATATTTTATGTTTAGCAGTATCATATTATGTTTCTTATATAGTAACTTCAGGTTATACACAACTTAATAATATTAAGGGATACTCCTGGATAGTTATTATCTATATACCAATATGGGTATTTATAATGAGCGTAAGCGGAATGTATGATACAACCACTTTTACTTATTATGACAGGATATTTAAGAACGTTTTAAAATCAACAATATTTTCATCTTTATTAGTTGCTGCCTTAAAAAGCTCAATTAAAGATACAATGTATAATGGACTTCTATTTTTGATTTTTTTTATGATTTCACTGCTTGCGATGCTTATTGAAAGATATGTGATTTTATATGTGATAAAATTTCCTAATAGCAAAAGCAGAAAAAAAGTTATTTTTGTAGGAGTTTCAAGTATGTATGAAAAGTTTAATAATTACATTAATAAAACAGATATTAAAATTGAAGTGTTAAGCTGTATAGCTCTCAGAGAGGATAAACATTTAAATGAAAATGAATTTCTTGTAGATGTAAAAAATTTTCAAGAAACTCTTAAGCAAAATGTAATAGATGAAATATATTTTGCTATACCAATAATATACCTAAATGAAATTCAAAAGTATATAGCAGCATGCGAGGAGATGGGAATTACTTCAAGGGTATTGCTTGAATTATCAGATGTTACATCATATGGAGTTCATGTTGCAAGCTTAGGAACATTTCCTATGCTGACTGTACATTCTATTTCTTTAAATAGTCTGCAGTTGTTTATAAAAAGGATAATTGATATAGTGGGAGCTTTAGTTGGAATTATATTAAGCAGCTTAATATGGGTTATAGCTGCTGCAGCTATTAAGCTGGATTCTCCTGGCCCGGTTTTTTATTCACAAAGCAGGGTAGGAATGAACGGAAGGGTTTTTAAATTATATAAATTTCGTTCAATGTTTATAAATGCTGATGAAAAGAAGAAAGAGCTGGAGGCTCAGAATGAAATGAGCGATGGCTTAATGTTTAAAATGAAAAATGACCCAAGAGTAACTAAGGTAGGTAGATTCATAAGAAAAACAAGTATAGATGAACTTCCTCAATTTCTCAATGTATTAAAAGGTGATATGAGTTTGGTTGGTACCAGGCCGCCAACAGTTGATGAAGTAAGTCATTATGAGAATTATCATAGACGCAGAATAAGCATAAAGCCAGGTATAACAGGTATGTGGCAGGTAAGCGGAAGAAGCACTATTACTAATTTTTCTGAAGTTGTTTCACTTGATACTAAATATATAGACCATTGGTCTGTCTGGCTGGACTTTAAATTAATGATTAAGACTGTTATGGTAGTTTTGGCAAGAAAAGGAGCATCATAAAGCTAAATATAAATATTAAGGAGGAGATATTATGTTATGTTGCCTTATTATGGCAGGCGGTAAAGGTGAAAGATTCTGGCCTGCTTCCACAGAAGAAAAACCAAAGCAATTTTTAAATATACTTGGAAATGAAACAATGCTGCAAAACACTGTAAATAGAATGAAAAAGATAGTTCCTATTGAAAATATATTTGTTTGTATCAGCAATAAACATGTAAAACTTGTAAAAGAACAGCTTCCTAATCTTCCTGAAAGAAATATTATTAAAGAACCTGTGAGCAGAAATACTTCTCCCTGCATTGTTTTAACCTGTTTAATAGCAGAAAGGTATTATGGTAATGTTACTTTAATTGTAGTCCCAGCAGATCATAAAATAGATGAAGAAGAAAATTATATTAAAGATATAACAGCGGCGGCTTCTTTTGTTTCGGAAAAACAAGATTCTATCTGCCTTTTGGGAATAACTCCAGACAGGCCGGAAACTGGGTATGGGTATATTAAAGTAGATAAACTTGAAAAGGAAACTCATAACACTAAAATATTTAAAGTAGATAAGTTTGTAGAAAAACCAGATAGAAAAACTGCAGAAACATATGTTAATGAAGGAAACTATCTATGGAACTGCGGTATGTTTATCTGGACCACTAATACTATTAAAACACTTGCAAAAGAACTTATACCAGACATATATTACAAGCTCTTCAATGCAATGAAAAATTTTAATAATAATAATTTTGAAAAAAGCCTATATGCTGCATATGAAAGTATTAAAGGAGTGGCCATTGATATAGGCATCATGGAAAAAGCCAAAGGCATTTTTATTATTCCTGGTTCCTTTAAATGGGATGATGTGGGAACATGGCTCAGTGTTGAGAGAAATGGGGCTAAGGATAATAAAGGTAATACTTTAATTGGGAATATACATGCCATAGAAGGAAAAAACAATTTTATAATGGCGGGAAATAAAAAGATTATATTGATGGACGTAGAGGATATGTTTGTAATAGATTCGGATAAATATATTATAATAGGGAAAAAGGAACAGATTAATAGCGTTGCAGAATTAAAGAAAGAATTTGAAAGCACTGATAGAGCCCAAATAAGTAATCATGTTTCCATAGATAGCAGAGTTAAAAACATTGCAGGTTCAAGAATATTTGAAATGGATGAATGTGTTGATAACTGCCGTGTAGAGAAAGTATGGAATAAAGAAACAGAGAAAAAATATAAAATAGCAGAAGTTCAATTAGTATATGAAAATGATAAAAATTATTTAGTTGGAAAAAGCGTTTATGGTACATGGTTTGGTATTGAAGTTAAAAATACAATGGTACAAGCCATTAAAGATATGGAACATGATAAAGTAATTAAGTTCTTATACGCCAGAATATCCCAGCAACACTAAGTCAGCCTGCATATAAATTATTCTTTTTATGTGTCATATTTGGAGAAATACCCAATTAAGCCGGATATTTAGAAATGTTAACTGTTTTTATATTTGTAGGAATATTTAGATTTTTAAAATAAGTTATTGAATTATTCCCAAAAGAGGGTATAATAAAATTGTGTGGTAAGGTTTTCATAAACTATTTGTTCTAAAAATTATTTAGATTAAATATAATTATACAAAATACGTGACAACATTGTAATATTATTATATAATTGTAAATGGATGTAAAACAAATTGTGTGAAAATTATTTTTTTTAAATAAATTCTTGAAATATTAGAAAAACAAGGTATAATTAAACTATGGTGATAAGGTTTTCATCATAAATTACACCATAGATTTTATTGATTTTAAGTATGCCTATATTTATCTTAGAAAAGGTTTTCTTAAGAATTGATAAAGTTTATATTATGAGTAGACCATAATATATTTAGGGTTTAGTCGTAAAATTATAAAGAAAGTATTATTAGGAGGGGTTTTAATGAAAAAAGTTATGTCAGTGGTGCTTTTAGCATCCATGGTTGCAGCTACACTTGCTGGCTGCGGTTCAAAAACTGCAAGTACAACTGTCAAGTTCAACAAAAACATACATCGGAACTACTATATACAAGTTTGATGATACTTTTATGGCAGGTGTTAGAGATCAGATAAGTAAAGCTGCTTCAGCTGATGGAGTTAAGGTAGATATATCTGACTCACAAAATGCAACTGCAACTCAGAACAACAATCTTGATTTGTATATCAGTAAAAAGGTAACTGCTTTAGCAATTAATCCAGTTGACCCTTCAGCTTCAGGAGCTATTATTAGCAAAGCTAAATCCGCTAACATTCCAATTGTATTCTTCAATCGTATCCCATCAGATTCCGATATGAAGCTATGGGACAAACTTTATTATGTAGGTGCTAAGCCAGAACAATCAGGAAAAATGCAGGGACAGATAATGGCTAAATACTGGAAAGCACATCCAGAAGCAGACAAAAATAAGGATGGAGTTTTAGATTATGTTATGCTTACTGGTGAACCAGGACATGCAGATGCAGTAGCTAGAACAAAATATTCTATTCAAGAGTTACAAGACGAG
>JAQSXU010000232.1 GCA_029256485.1 Clostridiaceae bacterium | reverse complement strand
TCGGAGGACATATGGAGGGTGATGTAGTAAAGGAGGCCAGACAGGAAAGTTTCATTGATGGTCAAGTGACGTTTTTTTAGTTTGGATTTGAAAAGAAGGTGTTTATATTATGAATCAGTCAGAAAGACTGCTTTTCTTAATAAATGAGCTGGTGAATGAGGATGATAGATATAAGGATTTGAAAATTCCAAATTCCTATTTGGAACAGACCAGGTTACTCCGTTCGCTTATGAATGTAAGGATGCCGAAAAAAATCAGTGAGGAATTTATGCATGTCCAAGATGAGTTCTTATCCAACGAAGTTAAAAAGGGAGGTATTGTTAAGATTAAGGACATACCAACTTTAGAGGAGGAATTTCCATCATCACCTTTACCATTTAAAGAAAAGATATCAATATGGCAGGGGGATATAACAAGGTTAGAAGCAGACGCAATTGTAAATGCAGCTAATTCACAAATGCTCGGTTGCTTTGCACCATGCCACGGCTGTATTGATAATGCCATACATTCAGCTGCAGGTATACAACTTAGGAATGAGTGTTTTAGCATAATGCAGCAGCAAGGCCATGAGGAAGAAATAGGCAAAGCAAAGATAACAAAGGCATATAATCTGCCAAGCAAACATGTGATACACACTGTTGGACCTATTGTTAGGGCTGGATTAACAAAGAAACTTGAAGAGGATTTACGTTCTTGTTATTATTCATGTCTTGAATGTGCCATTGAAAATGGAATCAGGACCATAGCATTCTGCTGTATATCTACAGGCGAATTTCATTTTCCAAATGATAAAGCTGCTAATATTGCAATGGAAACTGTTGTACAATTTTTAAAGGAAAAGGGCGCAAAAATAGATAGGGTTATATTTAATATATTTAAAGATTTAGATGCAAGAATCTATAGGAATTTGGCAAGATAATAAATGAAGTCAAGGAAAATGCTGTGAAAATAATAAGCTAAAAGGAAGCCCCAGAAACAAATCTATTGTTGTTCTGGGGCTTAGTGATGTTTTAAAGCAATTACTTTATTTAATGAAATGTAATCTCAATCAGTATCCTTTTGTTATTGATAAGCTTATTGAGAATGTTCACCAAATAAGCTTTCTATGATAAAATTAAAAAGTGGAATAATAAAAATTTTAATATGACATACCACTGTCTTGGTGATTATGTATTATATTGTTAAATCAAAAGGAAATGGTGGAGTGGTAATGGATGAATATAAAAAGATTGAAAGAATACTTGAAGTATTTTTTAGAGGTATACGTGGAGAAGAGCTATCAGTAAAGAAATTAGCCGATGAATATGGAGTATCCACTAGAAGTGTTTCAAGAGATCTTGATGAGATTAAAGTATTTTTAGCTGAACACAGAGAATTAATAGGACATACAGAACTTGAATATAATTATCAAACGAAGAAATACCAATTGAATTTTAAAGATTTTTTGCAAAGTAATGAGTTGTTTGCAGTTGTTAAGGTATTACTTGGGAGCAGGGCTTTTAAATCGGAAGAATTGTTATTAATGATTTCAAAATTTAAAGGATTTGTGTCATCTGAAGATAGGAAAAGATTAGAAGAACTAATCAGAAAAGAAGTATATCATTATCAGGAGATAAGACATGATTCAAAGAGCGTAATTGAAAATGTATGGAAGTTAGCAAATTACATTGAAGAAAAAAGAGAAATTACAATTACATATTATAAAATGAATAGGAATGAAAAAGTTAGCCGTATTAGGCCACAAGCTATCATTTTTTCTGAGTACTATTTTTATTTAGTATCATACCATTCAGATGATGAAACTTATATGCCGATTTATTATAGGGTGGATCGGATAATACAAATTACAGCACATCGTGAAAAATTTGAAATTCCTAAGGAATATTCATTTGATGAAGGAGAGTTTAGAAAAAAGATTCTGTTTATGTGGACAGGTAGAAATATGAAAATTCGTTTTGAATTTACTGGACCATCAGTACAAGCTATTTTGGATAGAATACCAACCGCAAAGATTGTGGAAACACAGAAAAATAAATACATAATTGAAGCAGAGATATTGGGAGATGGGATAAAAATGTACTTGTTATCTCAAGGAGCTTGGGTTAAAGTTTTATCCCCTCAGTCATTATTAGAAGAGATGAAAAGAGAAATTGTCAGTATGCAAAAATTATATCAGTAAGGAAGAGGGATTCATGAGAAAATACGATGCACTTAAAGGAAAAAAAGATGCTGTTATATCAGAAGTAAAATCAGAACTAGATAAAATGCGGTTAATTGGTAATGAGTCTGGGCGGGTTTCGGAAGTAGCAGGAAATGCCAGTATTATAATTACTGATTTAGATCGTCAGTTTGAGCAGGCCACTAAATTAAAGGGCATAGATATTACATTTTTGCTTTTTGCAACTGCCCTGCAATGCGTAAGGCAATATATCATCGGAACTATTACACAGCGTTCAGATGATAAAACAGCTGCTGATAAAACAAAGGGACATGAAGAAGAACATTCAGACAGGTCCCATAAATTATATAATCCTACATTGGATGAAATAATGACTAATCCGGTTCCCTTTGATACCAATTATGGCGGTAAAGAATTTGATTTGGGAATTGGGGGAGGATTTACTCACAGAGCAAAAACATTAGGACATGATCCCATATTAGGCTGGATATTTGGAACAATGAATATTGCAACAAGTACAATGACAGTTAGTGAGGGACTGCAGTCATATCATATTTTAACAGGATATACTGCCAGGGGTGATGCAAGAGATAAAATATCAAAACATGCGGATACGTGGAAGGTATTAAAATATTCAAAAAATAAACTTATTAATGAAGGAGCAACAGGAAAGGAAATAATAGGTTTATCTCTATTTAAAGAAGCAGTACATTTGAAATCTGATTTGTATTCCACGGCAAGCCTGCCGCTGCCCGTTATTTCTACAATATCAGTAGATGCAGCAAGAAAGCTGGCCAATTATGGATTTGATATGGGCAATGCAATAAAAGTTGTCAGTCAGGCAGAATTTGCGAATCTGATTAACTCGCTGGTTGCAATGATTCATGGCTTGTTTTATGACCAAAGTAAGTATAGTAACTGGAATATGTATTCAGTTAAAACTAGAAAAATATTAAGCTATTCTAATGTAATTGCATCTACCAGCAATGTAATTGCAGTGGCTGTAGCTGCTGGCATAGGTGCAGCTAATAAAGATCCTAAATTAGTAAAAAAGGCAGTTAATTATTTAGATATTGGGGGTATTATGGTTACAATTTATAGAATTGTAAATGATCATAAGTTTATTAAAGAAGTAAAACAGGAATTTCTGGAACATGAATTTTACAATATTGTAATGGGTGATTAAAACTAAAGAGGAGGACACAGATATGGCAAGAAAAGATTTTAACAAAGGAATGGAAGCAGGTACTAAACCATTTAAGGAAAAATTTAAGAAACAGGAACAAGCTTATAACAATTCTGCATCAGAAATTAACAGAAAGATAGATGGAATCAATGATGTAACAGATGAAATTATTAAAGACTTAAACTCCATTGAAAAGAAACGCTTATACGATCTAAATACAATTGTTGATATTTCTGAGCTTGGAAATGATGAGAAAGAACTTCTTATTGCAGTTTTATATACTTTAGCTGATATGACAGATTATGTTACAGCATATCAGCAGCTGTTTTTGCGTTCAGTAAAAAAATATTTAAAGGCTAAAACTGTACAAACCTTAACCAGCTTATCTGTAATAGAAAATGTTGAAAATATAAATGATCAGAAAGCAATTCTTCAGACTGTTATGGAATTTCTGTTTCTGGAAAATGCAAATCATGATTATTTAGATGAATATGAGGATATTTTTGATTATTTTAGTGTTAACAAAAAAGGAATCAGAGAGATTCAGGGTGCTATTGATACAATTTATAAGGCAACAGGCTTGCAGGGAATCGCTGAAAAATATGGTTATGAGGCTGAAGGTACAAAGAATTCCAAGGATAATGATGAGGATGATTTTCCAGAATATGATGGCTCTGATATTTGCGAAAAATGTGCAGATGCAGTTAATGCACATGATGATTATATTATATTAGATAAATATCTTGTTTATACTGATGCCTATGATGGAGAATATTTCAGGGTTGATAAAAAAACAGGTGAATCAGTAAAGTTTAAACTGCCTATTTGGGGTATATCCTATATTGGAATGAGTGCCTGCGATGAAAAAAGTTTCTTTGTTTACTGCCATACTAATGTTAAAGAAAACGGCAAACACATTTTAGTAGATGTGGAAACATTTAAATTCACTGAAATAGATGTAATAGGTAAATGTTTTAATAGGGGGCAAAGCAATTCTAAAAAAATGTACTATATTACCTCCACGGAAGAGGGCTGTGACAGACTTATTGAATATGATGTGACAGCGGGCAAAAGCAGAGTATTAAACAATAGTGTTAATGGCGAGAATAATTTTACATGCAGTAAGTTTATATTAATCAATAATAAAATCTATTTTTACCCCAGTTCCGGTCATGTTGTAAATTTATATCCTGTTTCAGATGAAAATGCTCTTAAGGATAAATTATATTGTTATGACATAGACACCCTTAAAATCAATGATGTATGTGAAATCCCAGGTGAAGCATATTATTTCTTAACTTTGGATGCAACCTATAAGTATAAAAATTTTGTTTATACTGTATATAATGATTTTGATGAAAAAGTATCATTTGCATATTTGGATTTGAAAAATCCTGTAGCAATCAAAGTAGGAAAAGTACCTGAATATAATGTGAAATTCTTATGTTCCTTCGGCGGTTGGATATATTATGTACGAATGAATTATACCAATGCAGTTGGGAGATATAACATTATTACCGGAGAAAATACATGTATAATGGATAGAACAGGAAT
>JAQSXU010000050.1 GCA_029256485.1 Clostridiaceae bacterium | reverse complement strand
GAAAAGGATCAGATAATAAATGAATTTAATGACACCAAAACAGTATATCCAAGGAATAAGAGTGTAAGTGAGCTGTTTGAAGAGCAAGTTAAAAATAAATCTAATAACATTGCATTAATATATGAAGGAAAGGAACTAACTTATAGTGAATTAAACTTCAAAGCAAATCAGATAGCTAGGGCTCTCAGGAAAAAAGGAGTAGAAGTTGACGAACCCGTAGGAGTCATGATGGAAAGTGGCTTTGAGGGTATAGCAAGTATTTTAGGAGTGCTGAAAGCTGGGGGGGCTTATCTCCCAATAGATGTAGATTATCCTAAGGAAAGAGTAAGATACATGTTAGAGGATAGTAGAGCAAACATAGTACTTACTAAAAAACACTTATCAGAAAAGCTAGGTTTTGTAGAAAACAAATTACTTGTAGATAGTGATGAAATCCTTATGGAAGACGGAAGTAACCTGGATTGTGTAAATAAAGCAACTGATTTAATATATATAATTTATACTTCAGGGTCAACAGGCAAACCAAAGGGAGTAGCAGTTGAGCATAGAAATGTAGTGAGATTAGTTAAGAATACAAATTTCATAAAATTTGATGAGCAGGACAGAATGCTGCAAACAAGCACTATTGTTTTCGACGCTTCTACATTAGAAATATGGGGAAGCTTGCTAAATGGAATGAGGTTATATTTAACCAATAAGGAAACTATACTAAGTGCTGAAAGGTTATCAGAAATAATAAAAGAAGAAAAGATAACAACTATGTGGCTTACTGCACCATTGTTTAGGCAAATAGCTGAAGAAAAACCAGATACTTTTTTAGGTCTAAAATATTTACTATCAGGAGGAGACATCCTTCCAGTGAATCAAATAAATAAAGTAAGGAATATATGCAGAGGGATTAAAGTAATAAATGGCTATGGACCAACAGAAAATACAACATTTTCAACCTGCTATCCTATAGAAAAAGAGTATGAAACCAGTATACCGATAGGATATCCAATAAGTAATTCTACAGCCTATATTTTTGATCAGTATGAAAATATACAACCGATAGGAGCAGTAGGTGAACTTTATGTAGGTGGAGATGGAATAGCTAGAGGTTATTTAAATAATCCAGAGCTGACAGAAAGGAAGTTTGTACCAAATCCATTTGCAAAAGGCGAAAGACTGTATAGAACAGGAGATTTAGTAAGATGGCTGCCTGGTGGAGAAATTGAGTTTTTAGGAAGAATAGATAATCAAGTAAAAATCAGAGGATTCAGGATAGAACCTGGAGAGATAGAAAAGCATCTATTAAGACATGAGGAAATAAAAGCAGCTACAGTATTATGTAGAGATGATAAAAAAGGAGCTAACTATCTATGCGCATACATAGTATGTGTAAATGATATCAAAGTAACAGAAGTAAGACAATATTTATTGAAAGAACAGAAGTAAGACAATATTTATTGAAAGAGTTACCAGAGTATATGATTCCATCCTACTTTGTTAAGATTGATAGGATACCACTTACAGTGAATGGAAAAATTGATAAAAATGCATTACCTGAGCCTGATATAGCTATGAGTGACCTCAATAATTATGAGGCACCAAGAAATTCTAGAGAAGTCAGGCTAGTGCAATTATTCAAGGAAGTACTTGAAGTAGGGAGCTTTGGAATAAATGATAACTTTTTTGAACTAGGAGGCCACTCATTAAGTGCTACAGTGTTATTATCAAACATTGAAAGGGAATTCAATGTAAGAATTTCTTTAAGTGAATTTTTTAAAGATTCAAGAATAATTAATCTATCAGATTTAATTATTAATGAAAGTAAGGATGAAGTTATTAAAATTAGGCATGTTGAGGATAGAGAAGTATACCCAGTCTCATTTGCTCAAGAACGATTATTTATAGTAAATAATATGGATGAAGTAGGAATAAGTTATAACATTCCTGCCATTATGGTTTTAGATGGAGAGCTTAACAGAAATAATTTTGAAAGGTCAATAAAGGATTTAGTGCAAAGGCATGAATCATTGAGGAGTTCATTTGAATTCTATGAGGAGGAATTAGTACAGCGTATACACAATGATATTAAAATTAGAACTGATTATAGAGAAGTTGCTGAAGACAATTTAATAAGTGAAATTGAAAGCTTTATAAAACCTTTTGATTTAGGACAAGTTCCCCTTTTTAGAGTAGGAATTTTTAAAGTTAACCCATATAAACATATCTTCGTAATGGATATGCATCATATTATTTCAGATGGAATATCAATGAAAATACTCATGGATGATTTGTCAAAACTATATGAAGGAAAGGAACTAGCTAAATTAAGACTACAATATAGAGATTTTGCAGTTTGGCAACATGAGATTATGGAAAGTGATGAGCTAAAGAAGCAAGGAGCATTTTGGAGAAAAAGATTTTCAGGTGAAATACCTGTTTTAGACTTACCTACTGACTTTGATAGAGAAACAGCTCATAGTTTTGTTGGAGGGACTGTATCAGTTCAAGTAGACTCTAAGTTATCAGAAGCACTAAACAATGTAGCTAAAGCAAATTCATGTACTTTATATATGATAATGTTGGCAAATCTGAATGTACTATTATCTAGATATGCTAGAAATGATGATATTATAATAGGTTCACCAGCAACCTTAAGAAATAACTACGATCTAAATAATGTTGTAGGAATGTTTGTTAATATGCTAGTGATGAGAAATAATGTTGATTCTTCCTTGACATTTACTGAATTTTTGAAGAATGTAAGGAATAACACCTTAGATGCATTTGATAATAAAGATTATCAATTTGAAGATCTTATTGATGACTTAAAAATAAGGCGTGATGGAAGAAAAAATCCATTGTTTGACGTAACCTTTGATATGCAGAGAAAAGATTTTTCAGAGATTCATCCAATTTTAGGCGAGTTGAAAATTTCTCCATATAATATTGAACATAATGTTTCAAAATTTGATATATCTGTATTAGCTGAGGAAAATGATTTTGGAATAAAGATTACATTTGAATATTGCAAAGCGCTTTACAAACAAGAAACTATAGAAGATATGTTAAGGTATTTTATCAATATTATTGAACAAGTAGTTGCAAATCCCAATATAGAATTGGGTGATATTGAGCTCTTAACTTATAAAGAGAAAAAGCATATAATAAATGATTTTAATAACACGGAAATTTTATATCCCAAAGATAAAACTATTAATGCTCTTTTTGAAGATCAGGCAGAAAAATATCCTAATAACATTGCATTAATTTACAAAGGTGATCAAATAACCTATAGGCAATTAAATGAGAGAGCAAATAAATTTGCGAGAGTTTTGAGAAATAAAGGTGTTAAAAGTAATGTAATAGTAGGATTAATGATTAATCGTTCACTAGATATGATTGCTATTATGTTAGGTATTTTAAAAGCTGGTGGAGCCTATTTACCAATTGATCCTGAATATCCATTGGGAAGAGTCAGGGATATTATTGAAGATTCCAAGACACCTATATTTATCATTGAAGATATCTTAAAGGAAAGGTTCTCAGATATTATAGATGATATTAATAAGTCAAACTGCACAACAGTTTCCTATGTAGATGAACTAAGGTCTGATGCAGAAGATGAATGTTATGATAATTTCCAAGGTATAAATGTTTCAAGTGACCTTGCATATGTGATGTATACTTCAGGCTCAACAGGCAAGCCAAAAGGTAACCTCACTAATCACTATAATATTGTGAGAGTTGTGAGGAATACAAATTACATTGATATAAAAACAAGTGACAGAATATTACAGCTATCTAATTATGCATTTGATGGATCTACTTTTGATATATATGGCGCTTTGCTTAATGGTGCATCATTAGTTTTGATAGATAAAGAAAAAATTCTAGATCTTATAAAACTGTCAGATATCATAATAAATGAAAAGATAAGCATATTTTTTGTGACTACAGCACTGTTTAATACATTAGTAGATCTAAAGCCTGAAATATTCAAGGATATAAGAAAGATTCTTTTTGGTGGTGAAAGAGTATCACCAGGACATGTAAAAAAAGCCTTTGATTACATGGGAAAAGATAAAATAATACATGTTTATGGTCCTACAGAAAGTACTGTATTTGCTTCTTACTACTGTATAAATCATTTAGATGGTACAGAAAAAAATATTCCTATAGGAAGACCAATTGCAAATACATACATGTATGTTTTGGATAAAAACTATAAACTTCAACCAATAGGTGTTCCAGGTGAATTATGTATTGGTGGAGATGGTCTTGTAAAGGGATATTTGAATAGGGAAGAATTGACACAAGATAAGATCGTTGATAATCCTTTCAAGGAACATGAAAAAATATATAAGACTGGTGATTTGGTTAAGTTAACAGCTGATGGAAACATTTACTTTATCGGAAGAATAGATGATCAAATCAAGTTAAGAGGATTCAGAATTGAACTGGGTGAGATAGAAGAGAATATTAGAAAAATTGACAACATTAATGAGTGTGTAGTAGTTGTAAAGGAGGGAGATTCAGGAGATAGGTTTCTAGCTGCATACTATACAGCAAATAAGAAGATTAGCAATCAACAATTTCAAGAAATGTTATGTGATAGGTTACCTAACTATATGATTCCTAAAGCATATGTAAAGTTAGATAGTATGCCTCTTACTCTTAATGGTAAAGTAGACAGAAAATCTTTACCTAGTCCAACAATAGAGGTAAGTAATAGTGATAGTTATAATAAGAAACCTTCTACCGAAACTGAAAAAGTTTTATTAGAATTATGGTGCTCACTATTAAAATCATCACAAATAGGAATATATAATAATTTCTTCGATTTAGGAGGTAATTCGTTACTGTTAATTAAAATGCATTCAAGCATTGAAAAGATATTCCCAGGAATAGTAGGAGTAGCAGATATTTTTGACAATCCATCCATAGCAAGACTTGCTATGTTCATTGACAGAAATAATAGGAATTATTCAAAAGAAATAAGTACAGGAAAATTAACATTACCTGATGAGTATTTTAATTATGATAACAGTGAGCATGAGGAGAGAAATTTAAGTTTTATTGTTAAAGGCGATATTTTCAATGATTTAAAGAAAAAATCAGATCAATTAGAGGTTAATATTGAAAATTTGCTGGTTTCCTTGTATGCATATCTCTTATATGAAGTAACTGAATTTGAACAAGTAAGTATGAATCTAGTTCTTAGAGATAAGAACCATATATGTCCTATCACTTTAGAAGTTAATGAGGTTGATGAGATAAGAGATTTTTATAGTATTTTCAAGAAAATGAATGACAAAATTAATCATTGTTTAGATAAGGAAAGCTATAAGTTTGAAGAAGTATCATCTAATAAAAATTTTTACAAAGATAACCATGATATTGCTTTATTAATAACAAACGATGAAGATATCACAGAATATCATACAAAGGGGTTTGATTTATTAATAAAGATGATGGTGTTAGAGGATAGAATCAGTTTTCAGTGGAAATTTGATGATAGTAAATTAAAAATCAAAAAAATTGAAAAATTAGCGTACAATTATTTCAAATTAATGAAAATGATAACCAATAATTAAAGATAAGAGTAATGGAGGGAAAATTATGAATAAAATAGCGTTAATTATGCCAGGACAAGGATCTCAATATATTGGCATGGGAAAGGATCTATGTTCGAAATACAAGATCGCAGATGAAGTATTTAATGAAGCCAATAATGTGCTAGGATTTGACTTAAAGAGTTTATGTATAGATGGAAACATTGGAGAACTTACTAGAACAGAAAACACTCAGCCAGCAATATTAACCGCAAGTGTAGCAGCCTTTAAAGTATATATGCAAGAAATAGGTGCTAAACCTATTTGTTCTGCAGGACATAGCCTAGGAGAATTATCTGCATTAACTTGTTCAGGAACTATTAATTTCTCAGATGCATTAAAGATAGCTAGAAGCAGGGGTAAGTTCATGCAAGAGGCAGTTGAACAGAGTGGTGGTTCAATGGCAGCTATCGGGGGAATAAGTAAATATATTATTGAAGATGTTTGTAGTGAGATATCCACTGGTGAAAAAGTTGTTGTTATATCAAATTATAACTCAAAAGATCAAATAGTTATTTCAGGACATAAAGAAGCTGTATCTATGGCAGCTGAAAAATTAAATAATCTTAATGGAAAGGTAACTTTGATGAAAGTTAGTGGACCTTTTCATAGCCCACTTATGCAGCCAGCTGCAGACAAGTTTAAAATTGAATTAGAAAAATATAAATTTAATGAGCTAGATTGGGATGTTATTTCTAATATAAATTCACGCCCATACACAGATGAGAAGAGTATTATCAATAATCTAACAAAGCAAATAGTACAACCTGTTCAATGGGGAAATACAATGGAATATTTAAGAGGGATTGGAATAACAGATGTAATAGAATTAGGACCAGGAAATGTATTAAAAAAATTGATGGAAAAAGATCAATCTTCAATTAATGCATATTCTTTTGATAAAGTTGTTGATGTTGAATTGGTTAAGAAAAAGTTTCAAGATAGCAAGGAATTGAAAAGAAAAAAATATTCTTTTATTTCTAGGAGTTTAGGAATTGCTGTATGTACTCAGAATTACAATTGGAATGATGAGGAATATAAAAAAGGTGTAGTCGAACCATATAAGAAAATTAAACTTGTCCAAGATACCATTGAAAGTGAAGGAAAAGAACCTACAATAGAGCAAATGAGAGAAGCCTTAGAAATGCTAAAATCAGTCTTTGAAACTAAGAAAACACCAATAGATGAGCAAATTTATAGATACAATGAGTTGTTTGAAGAAACAGACACTAGTGAACTTTTTGTAGATTATAAAATGCCTTTATAATAACAAATTTATAATAAATTAGGTGAGGATTTAAATGAGTAAGAAGTTGTTAAATTGGGATGAAATTGCTATGGAATCTGACTTTGATTCCTTAAAATTAAAAAAAGATTCGAACAACAAAAAAGATATTGCTATTATTGGAATGTATGGAAGACTAGGTAGTACAAATAACATAAATGAATTTTGGAATGCAATAATTAATGGAAAGGACTGTATTACAAGGTTTCCTGATTCAAGAAGAAGGGACATAGAAGAGTATATTAAAAATAAAGTAGGTAATGATAATTTTGAATTTAAAGAGGCCTCATATTTTGATCAAATAGATAAGTATGATTATAATCTATTCTCAATATCACCTAAAGAAGCAGCTTTGATGGATCCTGCTCAAAGGATATTTCTAGAAACTGCATGGGCAGCTATAGAAGATGCAGGATATGGTGGGAAAAAATTAACGGGTACTAAAACAGGGGTTTATGTAGGTTATAGTAGTACGCCAAGTGAGGAATATATAAAGTATATTGAAGAAGTAAATCCTTCATTATTAGATATGGCTATTCCAGGAAATTTAAAATCTATAATTTCAAGTAGAATTAGCTATTTGCTTGACTTAAAAGGACCAAGTATGTTGATCGATACTGCATGTTCATCATCCCTTGTCGCATTACATGTTGCATGCCGAGGATTAAGGAATAATGACTGTGAGTATGCTATCGTTGGAGGAATAAAAGTAAATATAGTTCCAGGCTTAAAAGATGGAAATGATGGTATGGGAATCTGCTCAGATTCAGGACGAACAAAGACTTTTGATGTAAATTCCAATGGAACTGGTTTAGGTGAAGGATCAGCAGCGGTGTTACTAAAGCCATTAAGTAGTGCTATAAGGGATAGAGATAATATTTATGCAGTTATTAAAGGAACTGCAATTAACCAAGATGGTACATCTATAGGCATTACAGCACCTAATTCTGCTGCTCAAGAAGATGTAATTTTAAGTGCTTGGGAGGATGCAAAAATAGATCCTAATACTATTTCCTATATAGAAGCACATGGGACTGCTACTAATTTAGGAGATCCAATAGAGGTTAATGGTATAGAAAGAGCATTTAAAAATACTGTAAAAAGATATCAAGCTTGTGCAATTGGAACAGTAAAGACTAATGTTGGACATTTAGATAGCGTAGCTGGCTTAGCAGGATTAATAAAAACGGTACTTGCACTAAAATATAAGAAAATACCACCTAATATTCATTTTAAATCTCCAAATAAAAAAATAAATTTCATTGAATCACCAGTGTATATAAGTGATAAGTTAAAAGAATGGGATTCAATTGGAATTCCAAGAAGAGCTGGAGTAAGTTCTTTTGGAATAAGTGGAACTAATGCACATGTAATCTTAGAAGAAGCACCAGTAATTGAAAAAAGGGAGCTATCTAAATTAAAGATAGAAGATAATATACTAACAATTTCAGCAAAGAGCAAATATGGAATAAGAAAGCTTATAGATGATTATGTAGAACTGTTGAATAATAATAATTTAATAGATGCAAGGGAACTTTGTTTTGTAGCTAATACAGGAAGGGGACATTATTCGAATAGGGTTGCTATTATTTTCAATAAATTGAATGATTTACAAGAAAAGTTACATGAACTAAAACATAATTTTAAACAAAACATTGAATCAAATATTTATTATTATGATTTTAAGATTATAACAAGTATTAAGAAGAATAAAAATGCAGATGAGATTACTGAAGAAGAAAAATGGGTTTTAACTGATAAGGTGAATCAAAAGTTATCAGATATATTAGGAAAAGAGAACGATAGTTATACAAAAATGTTAAGAGAATTAGCAGAATTATATGTTCACGGTGCAGATGTTAATTGGGATGAATTATATAAAGAAGATTCACTAAGACGAATAAGTATACCAGTTTATCCTTTTGATAGAAAAAGATGCTGGGTAAGCAAAGCAGTAAAGGATATAAAAATCCATCCGCTTATTGATAGATGTTTAGTAAAGTCAGTAGGGACAGATATATATGAGACACAAATTAATACAAATAGACAGTGGGAAATAGGGGAGCATTCTTTGGAGAATGATTACCTTATGCTTGGAACAGCTTATGTTGAAATTGCTGCTGAACTTGGAAAAATCTATTTTGGAAGTGAGAGTTATGAGCTTAAAAATGTAGTTTTTGCATCGCCTCTATTTGCTAAAAGTGGAGAAGATAAAGAAGTTCACATTATAGTAAAAAAGGCGTCTAATTCTTTGGAATTTAGTATAGCGAGTAGGAAAGATAGTGGTGATGATTGGATCATACATTCAGAGGGGAAAATAATTAAATGTGAAAAGAAGCAAATTAATAAGTTTAATATTGACGAAATTATTTCACGCTGCTCAAATAAAGTGCCTATAAAGCCAGAATCATACTTATTAGGTTTTGTAAAGACTAGTGAAAGATGGAGATGTACTAAGGTAATATACTTTGGGGAAGAAGAAGCCTTAGCATATATTGAACTAGATGAAAAGTTTAATGATGAATTACAAAGTTATAATATTTATCCATCTCTTCTAGATGCAGCAGCAAATGCAGCTAATGGAGCAGTTATTGAAGGAGCATTTTTACCATTAAATTATTCTAGTATAAAACTATATAGTAAGGTTCCATCAAGTTTCTATAGCAATATTAGGTATAAGAAGAAAGTAAAAGAAGAGCAGTCGATAGCTTCATTTGATATAACTCTTATAGATAGAGAAGGAAATGTATTTGCTGAAATTGAAGATTATACAATTAAAAAGGTTAATGTTCATGAAATAATGCCTAGTACAAAAAATAATTTGTATTATGACATACTCTGGTCAGAACAAAATCTTAATAATTTAAACAAGGAATCCATTAATGGAAATATATTGATTTTAGGAAATAAGAATAATACTTTATCAAAACTTGCAGATAAATTGAGAACATTTGAAGGTGTGAAAATATTTGAGGTATCCTTAGGGGATAAATATGTAAGAACCAGTGAGAATACATTTACCATAAGTAATATAGAGACTGATTATAATTTGTTAATTGAAGATATTAAAAATAAAGAAATAACTTATGTAATATATGCCTTTTCAGTTTTAGGTTCAAATAACGACATTAGAAACCTTAGTGATTATGAAAATTCTGTAAGGAGATGCTCAGATGGGGTATTTTATTTTACAAGGTGTGCACTTAATAAGAAGCTATCTAAAAGATTAAATATGACTATAGTAAGTGATTATTCTTTTGCTGTTGATAAAACTGAGCCAATAATTAATCCCCTTGGTGCAGGTTTACATGGCATGGTGAAAGCTTTGACTTACGAATATCCAAATCACGTATTTAGAGCAATAGATATAGATGAAACCACTGAAGTTGATTGTATCATTAATGAAATTAATAATATAAATATGAGCCGTTCAATAGCTTTTAGAAATGGAAAAAGATATATAGAGCAAATGCAACAGACTCAACAATATAATCTAGCAGATGAACCAATAAATCTTAAAGAGTCTGGCGTATATGTTATTACAGGTGGAACTGGAGGCATTGGTCTAGAAATAGCTAAATACCTCGCATCAAAATCTAATATAAGACTTGCTCTGATTAACAGATCAAATATGCCTGGACGTAATGAGTGGGAGAATATTGTAAGAAGTGGCTTAGATAAAAAGAATATTCATAAAATAAATAAAATAAAAGAAATTGAGGACATGGGATCTTATGTCGAATGCATATGTAGCGATGTATCAAATTATGAAAATATGAAATTTGTAATAAGCGACTTAAGAGAGAAGTATGGCAAGATTAACGGAATTATTCATAGTGCAGGTGTGGCAGGAGATGGTTTTATTATAAGAAAGGAAAAGAATACTTTTGATGAAGTTATAATGCCAAAGGTAAATGGAACTTGGATACTTGATAAATTAACTGAAAATGATGAGTTGGATTTCTTTATAATGTGTTCATCTTTAACGGCTGTTTTTGGTTCAGTAGGACAAGTGGACTATACTTTTGCGAACTCATTCATGGATTCGTATTCAGTTTATAGAAATAAGAGAGGCAAAAGAACTCTATGTATTAATTGGCCAGGCTGGAGTGAAACAGGAATGGCAGTTAATTATGGAATAGCAGATAAGAAGAGTATGTTTAAAGCAATGCCAACAGATAAGGTAATATATGCATTTAATGAAATAATAAATAAAAGAATAGATAGAGTTATGATATGTGAGTTTGATTATGAAATTCTTGCAGACTCCATGGATGGATTACTAGTTGCTTTACCAGAACAAACAAAAAAATCTATTGAAAAGGAAAGAATTAAAGTAAATAAAAATATGTCTTTAGGAGTAGAAAATAGCGACTTTAATATAAATATAAGTGGTAAAAGTCTTGATGATGTTACTGATACGGAAAAACGTTTAGCTGTGGTTTGGTCTAAAGTTTTAGGCATAAGTGAAATTGATATTTACGATAAATTCTTTGAAATAGGAGGGGATTCATTATTTGCGACTCACATGTTAAAAGAGATTGATAATATATTTCCTAATGTAATGGATGTTGCTGACATATTTATATATTCCACAATATTTGAAATGGCTGAATTTATAGATAAAAAATTAAATAAAGAAAATGAACCTAAAATAAAGGCTAAAGAAGCAACTGAAGAAGAATTGGATTCAATATTGTTTAAGTTAGCGAACGGGGAAATAAGTACAGAAGAGGCTGAAAAATTAATAATAATTTAGGGGTGATTGAAGTGAAAAATGTAAAAAAATATATTTTTAAACAAGTATCAGAAAATAAACTTTCAACAATAGAAGCAAAGGAATTATTGAAAGAATTAAATACAGAAAAGGAAGAAGATATAGCAATAATAGGAATGGCGTGTAGATTTCCAAATGCAAAAGATATTCATGAATATTGGAATAATATTAAGAATGGGGTAAATTGTTTCTTGAAATTTCCTGATAATAGAAAGAAATATGTATCACCAATTCATGATAACCCTCATTTTGCAGAGTTTCTAAGTGGATCATCATTGACTGAAGATGAGAAAACAATGCTTTTTGATGGAAAAGCAGGATACTTAGAAGATGTTGATAAATTCGACGCTGCATTTTTTAATATACCTCCTCGTGAAGCAAAATATATAGATCCTATACAAAGAGTATTTCTTGAAACTGCTTGGTCTGCTGTAGAGGATGCAGGTTATGGTGGCAAGAAAATATATGGTTCAAATACTGGAGTATACGTAGGGAGAGATTATACTGGTTCTACATTTTATAAATGGCTTGTAGAAATTGATCCAATGCTCTATACAGGTACTTGGGAAGGAATTCTTGCAAGTAGAATCAGTTATATATTTAATTTGAGAGGACCAGCTATGGTAATTGACACTGCTTGTTCTTCAGGATTAGTTTCGATTCACAATGCATGTCAGGCGCTAAAGAATAAAGAGTGTGATATGGCTATAGCAGGAGGTATTGCACTTGGAAGTACACCTCAGACTACAATAGATGATGAAGAAAGTAGTAAAAGTGTACTTAACTCGGTAAAATCTGAAGACAATTTAGTAAAGACTTTTGATAAAAGATCTACTGGTACTATATTTGGAGAGGGAGTCGGTGCAGTTATATTAAAGCCTATGAGTAAAGCAATTGCAGATGGAGATAACATTTATGCAGTAATTAAAGGAAGTGCAGTAAACAACGATGGTGCTTCTAATGGAATAGCTGCTCCAAATCCAGAAGCTCAGCAAGAATTGTTATGCAAAGCTTGGGAAAATGCAAAAATAGAACCAGAAACCATAGGATACATCGAAGCTCATGGAACTGGTACTTTGTTAGGTGACCCTATAGAAATCAAGGGTTTAACAAGTGCATTTAGAAAATATACCAATAAGAATCAAATTTGTGGTATTGGTTCTGTAAAAACTAATATGGGACATTTGGTAGCTGCATCAGGAGTAGCGGCACTTATAAAAGTAGTATCTTCTTTGAAAGATAAAAAGTTACCACCAACAATCAATTTTTCAGCACCTAATGATCATATAAACTTCGTAGAATCTCCATTATATGTATCAGATATGTTAAAGGATTGGGAGAGTAAAGAATTTCCAAGAAGAGCAGGAGTAAGTGCTTTTGGATTTAGTGGAACTAATTGTCACATAGTACTGGAGGAAGCTCCGACTACTACAATAGAGGATGAAGTGATCAAAAAGGAATCAAAACCACAAGTGATTGCTATTTCTGCTAGATGCGTAGAGTCTCTAAGAGAGTTAATAGATAAATATAGTAAATTCTTAAATACAAGAGATGAATTAAGGTTAGATGATATTTGTTATACAGCTAATACAGGAAGAAGTCATCTAGATTATAGACTTATACTGATTGTTGATAATCTGGAAGATCTAAAGGATAAAATTTGCAATATAAATAATTCTGGAATGAAGAATATCAGGAACGTATTCTATTCACAACACAGTGTTGTATCTGATAAAAAGAGAGTTAGGGAAGTTGGAGAAATATCAGAAAGTGAAAGAAGACAATTAGATGCAGAAGCAAAGGAGATTATTAGTAAGATAACTTCATCAGAGGTATCGGGATATTTAGATAACCTAAACAAATTAGCTGAGCTTTATATAAAAGGTGCCAATGTAAATTGGGAAAGTTTATATAAGAATGAAACAAGAAAAAGAGTTAGTATTCCTGGATATCAATATGAGAAGAAGGCTTATTGGGGAGAAATTAAACAAAGTAAGTTAAAAGGTAACATTAATGTTAAAAATATTGAACATCCATTTCTTGATACATTAGTAGTTAGTTCATTTACACAAGATATTTATTTGGTTAAATTTAGTATAAATAGTCATTGGGTTTTGAAGGATCATAAAATTCTTGGAAAACATATTATACCTGGAACTGCTTATACAGAAATGTTTAGATATATTGGTGAAAGATATTATGGAGATTCAAGATTGCAGCTTAAAGATCTTATATTCTATACTCCTTTAGCAGTTGAAAAAGATGAGGTTAAAGAGGTACAGATTGTTGTTTCAAAGGAAAATTCTTATTTAAAAGTAGTTGTTGCAAACAAAGATACATCATTAACAGAGGTTGATGGTAACTGGGTAAAACATGCAGAATGTAAAATTAGCATTTTAGATGAAGCTGAAGTGAAAGATAACACTACTATAGACGAACTATCAAAGAGAGAAGATCTAGAGGAACTAACCTTGAATTTTAGTTTACTAAGTGATGAAACATCAAATCTTGTTACTTTTGGACCAAGATGGTTTAATGTGAAAAGAGCAGCTAAAGGGGAAAAAGAACTATTTGTTAGTTTGGAACTGCCTGATGAATTTAAAGATGACTTAAAGACTTATAATATTCATCCTGCAATGCTTGATAATGCTATTAATATAGGAATAAATAATTTTGGTGATGGAGTTTACTTACCATTATCCTATGGAAGTTTAAAGTTATTTGATAAGATGCCAAGAAAGTTTTATAGTCATTTAAGATTGAGGGAAAAGAATTCTTCAAGCTTAGAGACATTAGAGTTTGATATTTTCCTAATAAATGAAAATAATGAAGTTTTTGCTTATATCGAACAATATATTGTTAAAAAGGCGAAACAGATAGTTGACTATGTAGGAAGGTTCAATACATACTTTAAAACTGATTGGATTAGAGAGGATTTAAAAGAAGAGTCTATTGGTACTAAACAAGGAAATATAATGATTCTAAAAGATAAGGCTGGCTTAGCTGATAACCTTGTAGCTACTTTCAAAAAGAGTGGAAAGGAAGTATATGAAGTAGAATTAGGAGAATATTTTTCTAAAGAAGATAATAATAAATTTATTATAGATGGTACTGAGGAAAGCTATTTTAAATTGACTAAGGAAGTAAGTGAAAAAGGAATAACTCAAGTTGTTCATATGTTCACTTTAAATGGCGACAAAAGAATACTCAGCTTACAAGATTTAAAAGAGCAAAAACTTAGAGGCTTAGACAGCATATTCTACTTAACAAGAGCTTTAGTCAGTAATAAGATTAATGATAAGCTAGATTTAACTTTAATCTCAGATTATGTTAAAGAAGTTTCTAAAGAAGAAGATACTATTAATCCTCATAATTCTGCCTTCTTTGGATTTGCAAAGGCTATACCATTTGAGTATTCAAATATTTCGTGCAAGACCATAGATATTGATCATAGCACAGATATAACCAATATTAGTCAGGAGATGACAAGTACAAAACAAGTTTTAAGAGTTGCATACCGTAATAATAAGAGATATATAGAAGAATTAAGTAAGGTTAGCATGGAGACAATTACCAATATTCAAACAGATATAAAAGAAGATGGAGTATATGTGATTACTGGTGGAACGGGTGGTATAGGTTTAGAAATAGCTAAATATATTGCTAGTAAAAATAGAATTAAATTATGCTTAATAAATAGATCACAGCTGCCAGCCATGGAAGAGTGGAAAGATTTGGTAGAACAAGATAAGGACAAGAAACTAACTAACAAATTGAAAGCATTAATGGAGTTAAATAGTTTGGGCTCAGAAGTAACTTGTTTAGTTGCAGATGTAAGCAATGAAAATGAACTTAGAGATGCTATTACTTCTATAAGAGAGAAATATGGAAAGATAAATGGAGTTATTCATTGTGCTGGTTTACCAGGTGATGGATTTATTATAAGAAAAGATAAAAATGTTTTCGATAAGGTAGTAGCACCAAAGTATGAAGGTACATGGCTTATTGATAATTTAACTTCTAACGATAATCTAGATTTCTTTGTGATGTGTTCATCTATGGAGAGTTTACTTGGTGGTGCGGGACAAGGAGATTATACAGCTGCTAATTCTTATATAGATTCATTTAGTGCTTATAGAAATAAATTAGGTAAGAGAACAATTTCAATAAATTGGACAGCATGGACTGAAACTGGAATGGCTACAGATTTTGGAGTAGATAGTGAAGAGGCTTTGCAAGGCATGTTATTTAAGCCAGTAAATAACAATCAAGGAATAGCAATTTTTGATGAAATTCTAAATTCTAATCTTACAAATATAATTACAGGAGATATGAACTATAATTTAGCTGCTTCAATTGAAATTAAAAAGTATATACAAGTCTCAAAGGAAGTAAAAATATTAATTGAAAAGGCTGCTAACGCGATAAAAAATGTAGATTCACCTAAGAGTAAAAAAGTTGCTGTTGAGGTTCAAATCACAGGAAAGAGTAGTGATGAATATACTCAGTTTGAAAAGACTTTAGCAATTATTTATGCAACTGTTTTAGATATAAGCGAAATTGATATATTTGATAGCTTCTATGATATGGGTGGGGATTCTATCATGGCAATGGAGCTTTTGGTCACTATTGATTCTCAATATCCCAATGTTGTAGATATAACAGATATTTTTTCAAGGTCTTCAGTAGTTGATATGGCTGAATACATTCAAATAAAAATGGAGATACCTGAGAAAAATATAATCATCGAGGACAAAACTAATGAGCTTGAAGAAGAGTTAAAAGATATGGTGAATAAATCATAATAATGAATTTATTTGATCAATAAGCTTTAGATTATCGTATAAAAACATTATTTAAATTAGGGGTCAGGCTATCATAATTAAAGAATTAGGATAGCTAGACCTAATTCTAATATGTAATTTTATGATAGAAATGCAAAAGATATTTAAGCTTAGATATGAATTGAGAGTATGACCCTTAGTTGTAAAAATTAAACTTATTAGTTATTTTAATAATAATATTACAAACAATTAATAAAATTTAATTAATTTCCTAAAAAAGTATTGCTATGGTGTATATCATACAGTATACTAAGTCTATAATGTATAGTGTATATCATACAGTATATATTTTTTTAGGAGGTGATTAAAATTGGTAAAAATAATGCACAATCAGAAATGAATAGAGGTTTTTTACAGATATTAGTTCTAATTATCCTTGAAGAACCTGCCTATGGATATTTAATGGCAAGGAAAATAGAGAATTATGGGTATGAGGTAGAAGAGGATACACTATATCCATTATTAAGAAGATTAGAGAGTAAAGAGCTAATATCAAGTAAGTGGGAAACAGAAGATAACAAAAATAAAAAGTACTATTTAATAACTGACAATGGAAGGACTTATAGGGACAAAATGCTAGAAATATTTATTATGCAGATAGATATTTTAAAGAAAGTATTGGGACATTTGTAAGTACTAGCGAACCTTAAAAAGAATAATAAATTGTTAAAATTAATTAGTCAATTAAGTATCATTATAAAAAGTAGAATTCATATCAGATTTAAATACAAGGGAGGATTAATAATGTATAAAGACTTAGATGATTACCTTAAGGAAATTAGTCATTACTTATCAGTGGATTCTGGTTCAGAAGATATTATTAAAGAAATTAAAAGCCATATACTTGAAAAGGTAGAAGATAAGTTTGGAAAGATAGAACAAAGTGGGATACAAGAGGTTATTAAAGAATATGGTAGTCCAAGAGAAGTAGCGAGTAAGTATATGGAGGGAAATCATATAATAGAACCATCTTTTAAAAATTATCTATTCTTGTATACAGGAATCTTATATGCAATACACGTTGCATTGTATATAGTAGCTTTAATTTTTGAAATAGATATCTTTGTTGCTCCACTTATATATATATCTAAAGTTGACTATTATAATATAATATTCAGTTTATTATCAGCATTTGTATTTGATTTTGGATTAGTTTGTTTGTATTTATTCATAGTTACAAAAAAACATTTAAAAACTGAGTTAAAATGGTTTAATGGATTTAATGATAAGAAAAGAAGCAGTAGTATAATGAGTTTGATAATTTCGATTTTAGTCTTTGCAATAGGAATTTATTATATGCTAAGATTCGATTCAATTTTTATTGTATTTCAGCATAATGAAAAAATAAATTTAATTTCTAAAAACCTAGATTATCCACAATACTCTCTGTTAATACTTATAGCAGTTGGAATATCTATAATATATCAATTTATGGAATTATGCTCAAATGTGAAGTTACCTCAAATAATCCTTTTATTTTCAGAGCTATTTATACTTTCTTTTATCTCTAAACCACTTTTAAATGTTCTTATCAATTTTAATGTTGAAGAAAAGCTAGGAAATAACATACTGAATGGGTTAAAGATATTATTTGCGATAATTGTAATCAAGATAATAATAGATTTAGTTAAAAAGTTAATTAATTTTAATATTAAGAAAGCTATGGATTTAAAATGAAACTATAATTTATTATTTATTTAACACGTTGTTCTAGTTCTTAAAAATACTTTTACAATAGTTGTAAAAGTATTTTTACTTAAAAGTATCTTTGAATAAAAATCGGATAATTTTCAACCAAATGAGAGGTATTTAATTTATCCTACATTGAATATAAATTTAATACAAATGAAAATGAAAAAAATCATTTAAATTATAAATGTTTTCAGTACTATAATAAGTGGATTTTAACATTTTAATGAGCCTACTTATTATTGATGCTGTTTGATTATAGTTTGGATGATTGAATTTTGGTAGAGTTTTGTATATTAAACTTAACTAGCATAACGCGTTTATTTATGGATTTATTTTAAAATAATAGATAAATTTTTCGCAATGGTAATTATTATATATGTTGGATGAGGAATGAATTTATGAAAGTGGAAATTATTGATAGATACATAGAGAAAATAATTGTAGTGAAATTTGCAATATATTGAATGAAATTATTAGATTTAAAAAATGATGTATTTTCACTTATGGTGAAAAATAATTGATAATTGTGCTTAAGTGCTATAAAAGATGAATAAGGTATTAAAAATGCAATAATGTTTCGATAGGATGATTAATTATCTTAAAGTTAGGGAGAACTGTAAAATAAAAAAAATCAACTGTCATATATGAGGGAAGTTGGATATTTGGGAGTGAACTTAATTATCGCATTAAATTAGTTTTGCATAGTGTTAGATTCAACCAATAGCAAGTGAAGATTTTGTTTTCAGCACGCTTGAGATCACTTTTGAAATCAATATAAAGGGAAAAGTTATAGTATTTTGCAAGTGACTACAACAATGAAAATAAAGGAGGAATTATCATGAATTTAAATGTTAAAGTTACTTCAAGATCGAATCAGAATCTGTTGTTAATAGGAAGATTTATATCTTTGTTTGGCACTAAAATCTATAGTTTTGCAATGGCGTTATTTGTATTGAAATCTACTGGGTCAGCAGGTCCATTTATTATCACATTGTTAGTTGGAAATTTACCCAAAGCTATATTAGCACCTTTTGCAGGTGTGTTGGCAGACAGATTTAAACGAAAAAAAATAGTAGTAAGCATGGATTTTATAAGTGCAGTCATTATTTTTATTCTTTTAGGAATATCGTTTGTTGATAATTTAAGGGTAGAGTATATCTATATAGTAGCATTTTTATTAAGTGTATGTGAAACTTTTTTTGATGTAAGTCTTAATGCAGGAGTACCAGCAATTGTTGATGATAAAGATTTAATGAAACTAAATTCTTTAAATCAAGCAATTACATCATTTGCAACTATAATAGGCTCTATATTTGGGGGGATTATATATGGAATATTTGATATTAGAAGTTTTTTAGTTGTAAATGCCTGTTCTTTTATAATTTCAGGACTTTTAGAAAGTCTAGTAAACTTTGAATACAATAAAGAAAAAAGTAAGCAATGTAATACTAAGTTTCATTTGAAAAGTGACTTTAACGAAGTGGTGTGTTTTATGAAAAAAAGTCCAGCATTATTAAGTCTTTTTAAGTTTTCACTTTTCCTAAATTTCTTCATTACATTAGGGCTAATTGTTCCCTACCCATATATTTTAAATAATATTTTGGAGTTCTCAACTAGTCAAATTGGATCTATAAATGCAATGCTTCCAATGGGAATGATGTTTGGAGCGATTTGTATATCTTACAAAAAAAATGATAAAAGAAAGTATAAAATGATATTAGTTGGTATGATCATTTTAAGTTCTTTATTAATATTTTTCTCGCTTCCATACTTTTTAAATATTAATGAAACAAACAAAACAGTTATATTTATCTATTATCTAATAATTATGTTTGTATTAGGTAATGCAGTCATGGTAGTCAATATACCTATAAATGTAATTATGCAGGAAATTATTCCAGACCAATTGAGGGGAAGAGTATTAGGGGTTATACAAACTATTATAACTATAGTAGGGCCTTTTGCAATGATTGTAGCTGGCATACTTTTAAATGAAACTAATGGATTCTTATTACCATTTATTTCGGGGATATTTTTAATTATTTTTAGCATAATTATGACAATGAATGAAAACATAAGATTATTGTAAGTGATTAAGAAAGAGTATCGTTTGATTTAGTCATAGTATATGTAACAAGTTTCAAATTGTTAATGATGAAGTTTTATGCAAATATTCATTGAGACTATTAGATGAGGGAGGTTGCATAGCTAAGATTTCCAGTAATACACAAATTGTGAAAATTATCTTAGAGAAATAACAGAAAGACTATCGTCAGAAGTAAAATATACAATTAAATATGAGAAAGTAGGTTATTAATAGTGGGGGTACGATTAAAAAAGTTAAGTTTAGATATTAAACAATTAAAACCTAAAGGCATAAGCTTTAAAAGTTTCAAACTGAAAAAGAAACCAACTAAAAAGGTAATATTGTTAAGTTTATTATTTATAATAGTTATAGCTTTTATAATAGGTAAAATAATTATGCCTAAGCCAGCGCCAGAAATCAAATATGCAGTTCTTTCAAAAGGGGAAATTGTAAATAGCATTAATGTTTTGGGGGAAATAAAAAGTAAAGACTCTACAAATGTATATAGTACATTAAATAATCCAATTAAAGAGGTTAGAGTGAAGGTAGGAGATAAAGTCAAAGCAGGAGATATTTTAGCAGTGCTAGATACGGAGAATCTAGAAAAGGATATCCAACAAGCATCAGCAAATACATTAGCTAGTGAATCGAATGCCAAATTAGAACTTAATAGTAAAAAGAAAGCATACGACAATAGCTTATATTTATATAACAATAATTTGAATATGGAAATAAAAAATGCGAATGAAACTTTAAATTTGGCAAAGATTAATTTTGATGACAAGAAAAAAATATATGAAAATAATAAAATATTATTTGATGCTGGCGCAATTACGAAGAATGATTTTAATAAGGTTGAAATAGATTATTATAATGCAAAGTCTGATTATGACAAGGCTGAAGTTGGATTGGAAAATGCAAAGATTAAAGCTTCACAAGATTTAGATTTAGCAAAAAGCAATTATGAGACAGCACAAACAAATTACAATAATAATAGTCAGAGAATTGCTCTTGAAAAACAACAAAGTGATTTGCAAAAGTGTCAAATTAAAGCACCTATTGATGGTACAGTAACTTCTGTAAATGCAATTGTAGGAAATCTAGGAACAGGAACTTTATTTCAAATTGAAAATTTAGATAATATGGAGATAAGTACATCAATTAAAGAAGTTGATATAGCGAATGTTAAAGTGGGACAAAGAGCAGAGATAAAAACGGATGCAACAGGAGAAAGTATTATTGAGGGAGAACTTGTAAGTGTTAGTCCTTCTGCTAAAAAAGGAGAAACGTCTGGAACCAGTAGTCAAACTGAATCAACAAGCACTGACGCAAGTTTTGAGGCTAAAGTTAAGATTAATACTATGAATGAAAATATGAAATCTGGAATGAGTGCAAGAGTAAATATTATTACAAATAAAAAATCAGATATTTATGTAGTTTCATCAGAAAGTGTAGTTCAAAATGAAGATAGTAAGAGTATATATGTAGCAGAAAAAAGTAGTGAAAAGGGAAATGAATATATAATTAAGGAATTACCAATAAATATAGGACTTGAATCTGATTTTAATGTGGAGATTTTTGGTGAAGGAATTTCAGATGGAATATTTGTAGTTAGTGACCC
Source organism: Clostridiaceae bacterium (assembly GCA_029256485.1). The sequence goes on along the minus strand of JAQSXU010000050.1, from coordinate 2,518 downwards.
TTCAACTTGCAAAGTTGGAGATAAAGTTAAAATAAATGGGAGGTGAGTTTTTTTGAATGAAAGTATAATAGAAATGAAGAACATCACTAAAAGCTTTTATATAGGAACTCCAAATCAATTAGATATTTTGAAGAATATTGATATAACAATAAAAGAAGGTGAGTTTGTAGCTATAATTGGAGCATCAGGATCAGGCAAAAGTACTTTAATGAACATTATTGGAGCGCTTGATAGGCAAACTTCAGGAACTTATATTTTAAATGAATCAAATATAGATCAAGTATCAGATGATGAATTATCTAAAATACGCAATGAGAAAATAGGATTTGTATTCCAAACTTTTAACCTAATACCTAGAAGTACAGCGTTGAAAAATGTAGAACTACCAATGCTTTATGCAGGCTTAGGCAGAAAAGAAAGATTAGATAGGGCAGAAAATCTCTTGAAACTTGTTGGAATGGAAGATAGGATGAAGCACGTTCCAAATGAATTATCAGGTGGACAAAAACAAAGGGTTGCAATCGCCCGTGCACTTGCAAATAATCCAAGCATAATATTGGCAGATGAACCAACAGGAGCTCTTGATTCTGCAACAGGAAGATTGGTTATGGATTTATTTCATGAGGTACATGAATTAGAGGGTAAGACTATAATATTTATAACTCATAATTATGAACTTGCAGAAGAAACAGAGCGAATTATAATATTAAAGGATGGAAAAATAGTATCAGAAAAGTACAATGACAAATATATCAAAAAGTTTCCAAGTGGTAAAAAAGTATGTTTATAAAAGAAAATATATTGCTTTCAATAGCAGGTATAAGATCAAGTAAAATGCGCTCATTGTTAACTATGCTTGGGATAATCATAGGAATATCATCTGTTATAGGAATTGTTTCTATTGGAAGTGCAATTACTTCTACAGTGTCAACTGAACTAAATAAGATAGGTGCTAATAATATGGAAGTTTTGGTTATGGAAAGAACATCTGAAGAAGGATATCATAAAAATATCAAAGAACCAGAGGATAGTGATTGTATGTCTTTGGAACAAATAGATATATTTAAAGAAGCATTTAGTGATAAAATTAGTAATGTAAGTATATCAGAATCTCAAGGAGAAGGAAAAGTAAAGGATGGGTATTTATATGCTAATGTAAATATTAATGGAGTAAATGAAGACTATAAAGATGTTACTAATGTTAAGATGATTAGTGGAAGATTTATTTCGGAGAAAGACATGAAAGGAATGAAAAAAAGTGCTGTAGTTTCAGATACTCTTGTTAATAGTATATTTAAGGGGAAGACTGATGTTTTAGGCAAAGAAATTAAAGTTTATGTAAAAGATAATATTGAAACATATGTTATTGTAGGTGTATATAAATATGAAAAACCTTCAATTCTCGAAGATAGAAGCAACTTAGTTTCAAAAAAAGATACACGAACTGAGTTATACATTCCTGTAACAACAGAAAAAGTATTACAAAAAAAGAAAAATTATAAAATGATTACTATTTCACCAAAATCTGGTATTGATTCGGGCAAACTTGTAAAAGATATTGAAAAATATACAGATAAACTATATAAAAATAATAAAAATTGGCAACTTTTTGTTTACAATAATAAAGATGAAGCGGCAAGTTACACAAAAATTCTTAACTTGTTATCAATTGCTGTATCTATAATTGCAGCTATAGCATTACTTGTAGGTGGAATAGGAGTAATGAATATAATGCTTGTATCTGTTACAGAGAGAACAAGAGAAATAGGAACAAGAAAAGCTCTTGGTGCTAAAACCGGTCATATAAAAATGCAATTTATAACAGAATCAGTTATACTATGTACAATTGGTGGAACAATAGGAATAATATTCGGAGTAGGAATGGGGATAATTGCATGTTTAGTATTAAAATCACCAATATCAATATCTATACCTACAATTTTAGTAAGCTTTACTTTTTCAATGGCAATTGGTGTGTTTTTTGGATACTATCCAGCTAAAAAAGCAGCTAGTCTTGATCCAATTGAAGCTTTAAGATATGAATAATAATAAATAATATGAAATAAGAATATAACAGTGACTTAGAGTAATTTAAGTATTAGTCTAAGAGCATTAAAACAAACAGACTTAAAAGAAATGTATATTGTGCGATATGCAGATGACTGTGTGCCCAATGTTGTCAACTTAATATTTCACATAAAAATAAAACTTAAAAATATAAAAAAATACTCGACAATACAGGGGAGATTGAGGCTGTAAATATTTCAAGGTACTCGCTTCTTGAGATTTGAATCCTTAAGTGGGGGTGTTGAGAAATGATTTAGAAAAAGGCTAGACATTTAAGCAAATATAATGTTTGGTCTTTTTTTATTTGTAGTTAAAAATGTATTGACTTTATATATCAGAGTGATATAATTCGATTATAATATATCAGAGTGATATATATAGCAAAAGAAAATATTAAAAGGTGTGAAGCTAAATGGCAAAAATAAATAAAACAAAATATGCTTTATTAGGA
>JAQSXU010000231.1 GCA_029256485.1 Clostridiaceae bacterium | reverse complement strand
GAATTATTTGAGTTTATGAATAAAATATCAAATTTTAGTTAAACTTTAAAGTAATCTTTGAAGTAATACTATATTTGTGCTAGAATATTTTTATGCCAATTAATAATATCACATTTAGAACGGGGGAAAATAGAGTGAAAAATACAAAAAAACTCATCAGCGCTGCTCTTGTTGTAGTATTTTCATTATCACTATCTGCCTGTAATATGGTAGCTAAGACACCAGAGGCTATTGCAAAGAGTGCAGTTGCTAAGGTTAATGGAGAGAAAATAACCAGGGGAGAATTGGATGCCAACCCACAGTTAGCTCAGGTAATTACTCAGCTTAAATCTCAATATGGAGATAACTATGCAAGTAATTCAGATGCTCAAGCTACTTTAAAGGATCAGAAGGGTCAAATACTAGATCAAATGATAACTGAAAAGCTTCTATTACAAAAGGCAAAAGAATTAAAATTAATTCCTGATGATGCAACACTTACTAAAGAAACTAATAGTAAGTATGATGAAATAAAAAAAGTATATTCAAATGATGCAACAGCATTTGCAAATGCTTTAAAATCAGCTGGATTTACAGATGCTTCATTAAAGGAGTATCTTAAAAATCAAGTTATAATTAGTAAAGTTTCTGACTATGTAACAAAGGATGTAAAAGTAGATGAAGCTAAGATAAAGGAATATTATAATTCTCATCAAACAGAATTTACTGAGCAGCCAGATACAATGGATGTAGCTCATATATTAGTAAAAACACAGGATGAGGCCAACAAGGTAAAAGCAAGATTAGATAAAGGTGAAAAATTTGCTGATGTAGCAAAAGAAGTTTCCACAGATACAGGTACAAAGGATAAAGGCGGAGATCTTGGTACGGTAAATTATGTTAATTCAGGATTAGATACACAATTTATGGCTGCTGCAATGGCATTAAAAGCAGGTCAAATATCAGCACCTGTACAAACACAGTTTGGATATCACATAATTTGGGTAAAAAAGAAAACAGAATATCCTGTTAAACCTTATGACTCAGTAAAAGAAACCATAAAGAGTAATTTACTTAATGATGCAAAACAGAGTGCATTTTCATCAAAAATAGATGAATGGAAAAAGGCGGCTAAAATAACAAAGTATGACAAAAATTTAATATAATAGTAGGATTTAGTGAAAAAAGCAGTGTTTTAATTTAAACACTGCTTTTTTAATAACAATTGTGTATAAAATTTCAAGTTAAGAAAGATAATATTAATACAAGTTATATTTTATATAATTAGTTTAAGGAGGTAAAATTAATGAAAGCAACAGGTATTGTTAGACGAATAGACGATTTAGGCAGGGTAGTAATTCCAAAGGAAATAAGAAGAACATTAAGAATTAGAGAGGGAGATCCATTAGAAATATTTACTGATAGAGAAGGCGGAGTAATTCTTAAAAAGTATTCACCAATAGGTGAATTAAGTGAATTTTCTAAAGGCTATGCAGAATCACTGCAGCAGACTATTGGAAATATTGTAATCATATGTGATAAGGATTCTGTTGTATCTATTAGTGGAATAACTAAAAAGGAATATATGGATAGAAAAATAAGCAATGACTTGGAAAGAGTAATCGATGAAAGAAAAACAGTTTCTTATGAAGGAGGCAAAAGTATTATTCCAATTTACGAGGATGAGGATATTGAGGAAAAGTATAGTTCAATGGTAATTTCACCAATTATTACAGAAGGAGATGCAATTGGAGCTGTAATTATCGTGTCTAAGGAGCAAGGACATAAATTTGGTGAAATTGAATTAAAGTTAGCTGAAACTGCATCATCCTTCTTAGGAAAGCAAATGGAACAATAAATTGTTAATATATTTATGTCTCAGAATGGCAGCAAGTCTGCCATTTGTTATTTTTGCTTCCATGAAAAATTATTAACATCTTAAAAAAATATATTCAATTAATGTAATAATGCTATAAGAAAATAAATAATATATATAATGCAAAGGTTCTAATACATTGTAGCTTCACAAAAATTTTTGAAGATTAGATATTTTGAAAAGCCGCAATGCAAGAACTTTAATGCGTTATATATAATAAACAGTATAGTTATTTTCGGGGGTATATTACATGAAAAAACAATCCTTACTAAAAGGTACTCTTATATTAGGCTCTGCTGGCATGATTGCTAAGTTTTTAGGGCTTTTTTTTAGATGGCCCATTCAAATGATAATTGGAGATGAGGGCTTTGGGTATTATCAAATGTCATATCCATTATATATGTTTTTTATAGCAGTAGCATCTGGAATTCCGGTAGCTGTATCTAAGATGGTGTCTGAAAATAATGCTGTAAATAATCATGAAGGAATGATTCAAGTCCTAAGAAAGGCTATGCTTTTAATGATAATAATGGGCGTAGGCTTCACTGGTATATTATTAAGCTTTTCAAAATATATAATTAACTATCTGAGATGGGACATGAAATCGTATTTTGCTTTAATTGGTATAGCTACAGCTCCAGTTTTTATTGCTATAATGAGTGCGCTAAGGGGATTTTTCCAAGGCATGCAAAATATGAACCCTACAGCAGTGTCTCAAATATTAGAACAGTGTGGAAGAGTAGTGATTGGAGTTGGACTAGCCTATTTACTTCTTCCTAAAGGTATAGAGTATTCAGCAGGAGGAGCAGCTTTAGGAGCTACGGCAGGAGGAATATTTGGGGGAGTATATTTATTACTTAAATATATAAAGGTGAAAAAAGAACTTAAAGTAAAAAAAGTTAAAGATGATCCTCAGATATTGACTGCACTTTTAAAAATAGCAATACCAATTTCATTAGGAGCAGCTGTAGGAACTATAATGAGTTTGATAGACTCTATACTAGTTCCACAAAAACTTTTGGAAGCAGGTTACACTTATAAGGAAGCAACTATACTTTATGGACAGCTGTCAGGAAAGGCGTTTACTCTAATAAATGTGCCCTTGACTTTGTCTATGGCCCTATGTGCCTCAATAGTTCCTATAATTGCAGAGGAGTATTTTTTGCATAGGATGGGAGAAGTAATTAATAAAGTAGATTTATCACTTAAGATATCAATGGTTATTGGATTACCATCAGCAGCAGGACTATTTATGTTAGCCTACCCTGTTTTAAATCTAATTTTTCCAGGACAAGCGGAGGGATATTTAATACTGAAATACCTTTCAATTTGCATACCTTTCATTATAATAGCGCAAACTACAACATCCATATTACAAAGTATAGGTAAGTTTTTTATACCAGTAATTAATCTGGCAGTTGGATGTGCTATCAAAATATTAATTACCTATGTTCTTGTAACTATTCCTACGATTAATATATATGGTGCTGTATTAGGAACTATAGCAGGATATATTGCAGCAGCTCTGTTAAATATAGTGAAACTAAAAAAGACACTGCTCTATGAGGTGAATTATTATGAAATATTAGTTAAGCCTTTGTTTGCTACACTAATTATGTTAGTTTCTGTTGTGTTTATTTATATAAATGTCTATAATTATACAAGAAGTAGTAGAAGCGGATGTTTAATAGCTATACTTTGTGGGATTTTAATATATGGAATTTTCATTTTTATTTTAAAAATATTTAAATATAGTTATGTTAAAAAAAGATTACTAAGAAGATAAGGGAGATAAAACATGATTAAAATAATAGGATTAGGACCTGGGGCTAAGGATGCTTTAACTTTAGGAGTAATTGAAGTTTTAAAGAATAACAGCAATATTTTTCTGAGGACAGAACGCCATCCTACGGTGCAATACTTAAAGGAACTTGGTATAGAGTATAAAACCTATGATGAAAAGTATGAGCAATCAAAAAATTTTGATGAAGTATATAATTCCATTGCTGAGGATATTGTAAAAAAACAAGAAGAACTGGGGGATGTAGTTTATGCTGTGCCAGGACACCCATTAGTTGCAGAAAAGTCAGTTGAAAATATTTTAAAATTGTGTAAAGAAAAAAATATAGCTGTGGATATCTACCCTGCAGTTAGCTTTATAGATTCATTAATGGATAGTTTAAGAGTTGATCCAATACAAGGAATTAAAATAATAGATGCATTTGATATTAAAAATCAATTATTAGACAGGAGAACAGGAATTATAGTAACTCAAGTGTATGACAAATATATTGCTTCGGAGGTTAAAATATCTTTATCAGAATATTATAGTGATGAGATGGAAATATACTTTGTAAGGGCAGCAGGAGTAAAAGGCATGGAAAGTATAAGAAAAATTCCACTATATGAATTAGACAGACAAGTTGATATAGATCATTTAACATCAGTATATATTCCTAAGTGCAATAAAAAAGTAATGGATTTTTATGACTTAGTTGATATAATGGGAACCCTAAGGGGAGAAAATGGATGCCCATGGGATAGAGAACAAACTCATGAATCACTTAAAAAATATCTAATAGAAGAAAGTTATGAAACTTTAGAGGCAATAGACGAAAAAGATGATGAAAAACTAATTGAAGAATTGGGAGATGTATTATTACAGGTAATTTTTCATGCCCAGCTTGGAAAAGAAGAAGGATACTACAATATAAATGATATTATTTCAGGAATATGCAGTAAAATGATCAATAGGCATCCTCATGTATTTGGAAATATAGAAGTAAACACAAGTGAAGAGGTTCTTAATAATTGGGATAAAATTAAAATGAAGGAACAAGGATTAAAAAATCATTCCGATGAGCTTAAACATGTACCAAATAATCTTCCTGCACTTATGAGAGCAGATAAAATTCAAAGGAAGGCAGCAAAAGTTGGATTTGATTGGGACAAAATTGATAGCGCAATGTCTAAAGTTTTAGAAGAGTTGGACGAAATAAAATGTGTATATAAAACAAATAATAAGGCAAAAATATTAGAAGAAGTGGGAGATTTGATATTTTCTACCGTAAATGTTGCAAGATTCC